>CAZFZW010000032.1:0-11274 GCA_964523465.1 uncultured Clostridium sp.
GAAGGCTCTCGGCAGAGTGCTCAAAGAGATGAGAGGAGAATAATCATGGAAAACAAAGTCCCTGAGCGCCGTCAGCGTGTACTCAGCGCAATTCAGCCGACCGCCATTCCCACCCTCGGCAACTACCTCGGTGCATTGAGAAACTGGAAAGCAATGAGCGAGGATTACGACTGCGTATACGCCGTGGCAGACCTGCACGCAATAACCGTAAGACAGGACCCCGCAACTCTTAGGAAGCAGACCGCAGAGGCATTCGCACTGCTGCTTTCTCTCGGTCTTGACCCTGAGAAAAATGTTGTTTTCGTTCAGAGCCATGTCAATACCCACGCTCAGCTTGCATGGATACTCGACTGCTACACCCAGTTCGGCGAAGCATCGAGAATGACACAGTTTAAGGATAAATCCCAAAAGCACGCAGACAATGTCAATGTCGGCCTTTTCGCTTATCCCGTGCTTATGGCCGCCGATATTCTGCTCTATCAGGCAAACTTCGTGCCGATAGGCGAGGATCAAAAGCAGCATCTTGAGATAACAAGAGATATCGCCGAGCGTTTTAACGGCATCTACGGCAACACCTTCACCATTCCCGAGCCGTTCATAGGCAAGGTCGGTGCAAGAATTATGTCACTCCAGAACCCCACTCAGAAGATGTCAAAATCCGACCCCAACCCCAAGGCGAGCGTTTCGATTCTCGACACTCCCGAGACCATAATGAAGAAATTTAAGAGTGCCGTCACCGACTCCGAGGCCGTGGTCAGATACGCCGAGGGCAAGGACGGAATTAACAACCTTATGTCCATCTACTCATGCTGCACAGGTGCAAGCTTCGACGAGATAGAGCGTGAGTTTGAGGGCAAGGGCTACGGCGACTTCAAGGTTAAGGTTGCCGAGGCGGTCATCGAAGAGTTGACTCCCGTCAGAGAGAACTTCAACCACCTGATAAACGACAAGGCTTATCTCTCCGAATGTGCCGCAAAGGGTGCCGAGGCCGCCCAGAGAATCTCCGAGCGCACGCTCAACAAGGTTATGAAAAAAGTCGGCTTTATGCTCAAATAAATAAACCAAATAAAATTGCAACAAAAAGAAGTGTCCTTGGGGCACTTCTTTTGTCATTTTGTAAAAAGTTGCACGCGTGTGAATATTTTTTCAGTTTTACTCTTGATTTTTTGAATATTCGTTGTATAATTGGTGCATAAAGATGAATACGGAGGTATTTTAAAATGAAAGAGATTAAGAAAGTTGTACTCGCTTATTCAGGCGGACTTGATACATCGATAATCATCCCGTGGCTCAAGGAGAACTACAATAACTGCGAGGTTGTCGCTGTTTCCGCCGATGTCGGTCAGGGCACAGAGCTTGACGGACTTGAAGAAAAAGCTATCAAAACAGGTGCTTCCAAGCTCTACATAGAGGACCTCAAAAAGGAGTTTGTCGAGGATTACATCTTCCCGACCCTCAAGGCAGGCGCAGTGTATGAGCGTGACTATCTGCTCGGCACATCGTTTGCACGCCCGATAATCGCAAAAAGGCTCGTCGAAATTGCCAAGGCAGAGGGTGCTGATGCTATCTGCCACGGCTGCACTGGCAAGGGCAACGACCAGGTTCGTTTCGAGCTTGCAATAAAGGCGTTTGCTCCCGATATGCAGATAATCGCTCCCTGGCGTATCTGGGACATCAAGTCCCGTGAGGAGGAAATCGAGTATGCAGAGGCTCACAACATTCCTCTCAAAATCAACCGTGAAACAAACTATTCCAAGGACAAGAACCTCTGGCACCTTTCGCACGAAGGTCTCGACCTTGAAGACCCGGCGAACGAGCCGCAGTACAACAAACCCGGCTTCCTTGAGATAGGCATCTCCCCCGAGCAGGCTCCCGACAAGCCCACATATGTCACAATAAGCTTTGAAAAGGGCGTACCCGTAGCCGTTGACGGTGAGAAGATGGACGGCGTTTCAATGATAGAAAAACTCAACAAGATCGGTGGCGAGAATGGCGTAGGTCTTGCGGATATAGTCGAAAACCGCCTTGTCGGTATGAAGTCAAGGGGTGTTTATGAGAATCCGGCAGGCTCTATTCTCTACAGAGCACACGAGGTTCTCGAAACTCTCACTCTTGACAGAGACACCCAGCATTACAAGGAGCAGGTGGCTCTGCGCTATGCCGAGCTTGTATACTTCGGTCAGTGGTTCACTCCCCTCAGGGAGGCTCTTGCAGCTTTTGTTGACAAGACTCAGGAGCGTGTAACGGGTGATGTCAAACTCAAGCTCTACAAGGGCAACATCATCAATGCCGGCACTACCTCGCCTTATTCACTCTACAGCGAGGCTTTCGCAACCTTTGACGAGGACGATGTTTATGACCAGAAGGATTCCGCAGGCTTCATCAACCTCTTTGGTCTGCCGATAAAGGTCAAGGCTATTCTTGATGCTGAGAGAGAGGCAAAGGCATGAAGCTCTGGGCAGGACGCTTCAGCAAAGAAGCCGACAAGAAAACCAACGACTTTAATTCCTCGATAAAGACAGACAGCCGTATGTTCAACGAGGATATAGACGGCAGCATCGCTCACGCATCGATGCTCGCCGCCAAGGGGATAATCTCCCAAAGTGACTGCGAGTCCATACTCAAGGGACTGTCCGAGATAAGAAACGATATAATTTCGGGCGAGCTTGCCATTGACCCCGACGCAGAGGATATTCACACTTTCATCGAGGGCGAGCTTACACGCAGAATAGGCGATGCAGGCAAGCGGCTTCACACAGGCCGCAGCCGAAACGACCAGGTAGCAGTTGACATAAGGCTTTACCTCAAAAAAGATGTGCCGCAGGTTATCACCCTCATAAACGAGCTTACAGAGGCTATTGAGGGCAAGGCAAAAGAATACGAGCACTGCATAATGCCCGGCTACACACACCTCCAGCGTGCTCAGCCGATAACTTTTGCGGCACACTTCGGAGCATATGTTCAGATGCTTAAAAGGGACATCGGCAGATTCGAGGATGCTCAAAAGAGGATGAACTTCTCCCCTCTCGGCTCGGGCGCACTTGCCGGCACCACTTATCCCATTGACCGTGCAATGACAGCCGAAGCTCTCGGCTTTGACGGCTATATGCCCAACACCCTTGACGGAGTGTCGGACAGAGATTTTTGTATTGAACTGCTCAGCGCCTGTTCAATACTCATGGTTCATCTCTCCCGTCTTTGCGAAGAGATAATCATGTGGTGCTCGTGGGAGTTCAAATTTGCGGAACTTGACGACGCTTTTTCAACAGGCTCAAGCATCATGCCACAGAAAAAGAACCCCGACCTTGCCGAGCTTGCAAGAGGCAAGGCAGGGCGTGTGATAGGCGATTTGTGTGGCCTGCTCACGACAATGAAAGGTCTACCGCTTGCATATAACAAGGATATGCAGGAGGACAAGGATGCGATATTCGACGGCATGGACACCGTTAAAATGTGTCTTACCGCCCTTACTCCTATGATTGCGACGATGAAGATGATTCCCGAGAATATGAGAAAAGCGGCGGCAGGCGGATTCATTAACGCCACCGACTGTGCGGATTTTCTCGTCTCAAAGGGTCTGCCGTTTCGTGATGCTTACAAGGCCACGGGCGAGCTTGTGGCACTGTGTATCAGCAAAGGCACAACGCTCGAAGAGCTGCCGTTAAACGAATACCGGAGCATCTGTTCCCTGTTTGATGAAGGTGTATACGATGCAATAAACCTCGAAAACTGCGTTTCGAGACGTGGAATGTAAGAATAAAAGCAGTTGAGTTTTTCACTCAACTGCTTTTGTTGTTTTAAAAATCGGGGTGTGGCTCGCCGTGGCGATATTTATCCATAATGTCCTTGAACACGTCACCGTTTGAGGGCGGAGTCCATGTTATCGCATTTGCGCCGGCCTCAATAGTCGCAATAATGCTCTCATCCGTAGGCCCACCCGTTGCGATTATCGGAATATCGGGGAATTTTTCTCTTATACCCCTGACGACCTGCGGAGTTTTGGAGGCGGCAGAGACATTGAGTATACTGACTCCCGAATCTATCCTGCCCTGTATATCCTCATCCTCGCTCAGAACCGTCACGACTATCGGCACATCGACGGTGTTATAGAGTTCTTTTATCGTCTCATTCTTGGTCGGAGCGTTGACAACCACGCCGATTGCACCCTGAAACTCTGCGTGCAAAGCGAGATTCACAACTCTGTGTCCCTGTGTAAGACCGCCGCCGACACCGACGAACACCGGCACATCCGCCGCCACCATAACAGCCTGAGTTATCACGGGCTGAGGGGTGAACGGATAAACCGCAATGACCGCATCGGCGTTTGTATTTCGTATTATACTTGCATCAGTCGAAAACAGGACGGATTTTATCCTTCTGCCGAGGATTTTGATTCCGCTGCATCTGTAAATAGGCTCGGGGACTTTAAGCATAAAGTCTCTCAGGCTGCCCTTTATCTCGGGTATGTTCTGTTCGGGCATCTTTTCAAATCCTTTCTTTTGAAAGTAAAAATTATGTTGCAATACGCTTTTGACAGCATATAATATACTTAATAAAACTCACTGCCGAGTGGCAAAGTTTCATTTGACAATAATAAAATGATAACATATTTGAGCCATTCGGTCAATTACCGTCAAGAAACATAACAATATAAGGAGCGATTTGATGAGTTTTGAAAAAATCGATATTTGTTCCGTCAAGGACAATTTCACCAAAATGATAAGGGACGACTGGGCACTGCTCACGGCAGGAACCCGCGACAACTTCAACATGATGACCGTCAGTTGGGGTATGTCGGGCGAGCTGTGGGGCAAGGATGTCGTCGCCGTCTTTGTCCGTCCGCAGAGATATACCTTTGAATTTATGGAGAAAAACGACGAATTTACACTCTCGTTTTTCGGCGGCGAGTACAAGAAGGCTCTCGCCTTCTGCGGAAGCAAAAGCGGCAGAGACCATGACAAAGCCAAAGAATGTTCGATAACACCTTTGCCCCTCGGCCCTGCCACGGCCTTCGATGAGGCTGAACTTGTCATCCGCTGCAAAAAGATAGCCGCCAGTGATATGTCACCCGACAGCTTTCTCGACCCTGCAATAGCGGAAAATTATCCCAACAGAGATTATCACAGAGTATATATCGGAGAAGTGACAGAGGTATTAAAAAAGATTTAAAAAACTTCAAAATTTTTTAAAAAAACGCTTGACTTTTCACGCTCGATGTAGTATTATATGTGAGCACTTGAGAGAGCGGTCACAAATCGCTCCAAAGTCGGTGCCTATAACGATGAGGGTCCACCCGTTCCCATTCCGAACACGGTAGTTAAGCTCACTCGTGCTGACAATACTCGGAGGGCAGCCTCCCGGGAAGATAAGTCGACGCCGACATCTGCGAATTCAGCTTTCCAAAAGGAAGGCTGTTTTCTTTTTCCAACGCTGACTTCGTCGGCGTTTTTTATTTTTAGCCATTATGTTAAAAATACAGGTTATAATAACAGCGGTGATGAAATGAAAAGTACATTTGATTTAATATACGATGTTGTCCGCCGCATTCCCTGCGGATGCGTTGCGACTTACGGGCAGATAGCAACGCTTGCAGGCAATCCACGCTGGTCGAGAGTGGTAGGATATGCGTTGCACTCAAACCCCGAGCCGGGTGTGATACCGTGCCACAGAGTGGTCAATCGACTGGGCGAGACTTCAAAGGCCTTTGCTTTCGGTGGCAGTGATGTGCAGCGTTTCCTGCTCGAAAGTGAGGGCGTAAATTTCGGTGACGACGGCAGAATTGACCTCGAAAAATATCAGTGGCGTGCATAAAAAAGCAGTTACAAAAAGGGTATAACCTCAAAAAGAGGTTATACCCTTTTATTATCGCCGAACCGTTTTTGTTTTATCTTCAGCTTTCTTCAATCGGTGCATAGTGGCGGATGAAAGCGTTGATAAACAGCGGTCCCATATCAATTGCATGGAACACCGCTCCGTCCTCGGTCTCGAGCACAGTTATGCCCTCTCCTTCGCTGCCGTTTGTGAGGTTGCGGTCAATATACTTTTCAACATTACCGCTCGTCGGGTCTATCTTATATATTGCCTGAGTCTCATCGTTGGTGGCGGCGTAGAGCATACCCTTGTACATCTCCGCCCCCTGTATGCTCGGCACAGTCTGCGACAATTCAACGGTCTTTACATAGCTCATACCGTCCGCAATATCATAGAATATCAGCTTGTTGGCTTTCTTTGAGTGGTCAAGGGAGATGAGCAGCCCGTTTTCATTGTCAACTGTGACCCACGGCAGTCCTCTAGTGTGCAGAGTGTTATCGAGAACATAATATCTGCCAGTATATTTAAGCGTATCGGCATCATACACGGCGACCGTGGGATAATCCCAAACCTTGCTGTCCTCAAGTCCCGCATATATGCAGTTGTCTGCTTCGCAGTAGCTTATGCCGCCTATATGTGCAAGACCGTATTTTTCCTCAAGCTCATCGGGAATCGCAAGGGGATTCGAGCACACACGGGTCGTACCGTCAAGTTCAGTCTTTGTCAGTCCCCACTTTGAGCTGAAATAGAAGAACTCGCCGTCGGTTGTTATTCCCTGCGAGCGTTCCGCCGCACCTATCAAAAGCACATTGTCCTTTGATACCTCGGGGTGGCGTTTGTCCGCCGAGAGTGCATCTATACCCAATGTCAAAACCGAAAGCAGCGTCATTATCGCCGCAAGAGAAAGAGCCGCCATCTTGCGGAAAAAGTCGGCAAACCCTTTGATTATTTCTATGTACTGCATACATATCCTCCTGACAGTAATTTTATATTTTTAATGTATCAAATCATTTCGCCCGTGTCAATATGTTATAGTAAAATATATATAAAGTTTTGTTTATAAACGCACATTTCTATTGAAATTCACTTAATTGTATGTTATTATATCTAATAATTGATTCAGGAAGTGTTTTTCTCATACGGCTTTAAAATTACAATTTAAAAGTAATTCAAAACATAAAGAACAGGAGACAACAATCATGAAAAAGATGAAGTCAATCGTAGCACTTGTGCTCGCACTCGTCATCGCATTTTCAGCGTTCACCTGCGCATATGCTGCTCCGGCAGAGGATTCCTCCATTGCAAAGGCAGTAAATGTCCTCGCTGAATCCGCAGAGTCGAGCGGCACACACGCAGACTGTCACGACGGTGATTGCGGACACGATCCCGTAGTTATCGTCCCGGGCATAAACCACTCGCCTACATACCTCTATGACGAAAATGACGAGCCGGTTCTCAACAGCGACGGCAAGAAGATAGGCGGCACTCTGCTTATCCTCGACGAGGACAACATCCTCAGTATCGTCCTCAAGAAACTCGCTCTCCCCCTGATAAAGATGCTTGTCACTCAGACCGACAGCGGATTTACAAAGGGCGTTTATGAGACCATCTGTGCAATGTTCAACATTCAGCAGTGTGACGATGAAGGCGTTCCCGTAAACAACCTCAAAACCGAGCAATATGGTTCTCTTGCAGACATGAGCGAGGACACCAGAGCGTGGGCATACAGAATGATTCCCATGCAGAAGCTCACCGAGATAATCGGCGAAGATCATGTCTATTTCTTCACCTTTAACCTTGTCGGCAACCCCATGGAGTCTGCCGCTGCTCTTAACGATTATATTCAGCAGGTCAAGGCAGCTACAGGCCACGAGAAGGTAAACCTCCTCAATGTCAGCCTCGGCGGAACTATCTTCACCGCTTACATCGACGAATACGGTCTGGGTGATGTCAACCAGGTCGTCAACGCCGTTGCCGCAACAGACGGTTCCGACATTATCGCCGACTTCCTCACCAGAGGCGAAGAAGGCTTCAGAATCGACGATGAGTTCCTTTATCACGAGTTCCTCCCCGCAATCATGGATGAGCTCAGCGACAGTGCAACTCTCGGCTATCTCCTGAACTTTGTTATCAGAATAATCCCCCAGCAGGTATTCAAGGATACACTTACCGCTGCCATGGACGGACTTGCGGACACCCTGCTGATAAACTGCCCGCAGTTCTGGGCACTTGTCCCCTCCGACAGATATGACGCACTCGCAGAGAAGTATCTGACCGATGCCGACCACGCGGTTCTCAAAGCAAAGACCGACCGCTATCATCAGGCTCAGCTCAACCTCAAGGATAACATTCTTGCCGCCCACGAGGCAGGTGTCAGAATCGACTCCATCGCAGGTGCAGGCCTCTCGTTCGGCGATATAGAGTACAGCTACTTCAGCGCAATCAAGAGTGCTCTTACAGTAAATTCCGACGGTATCATCCAGCTTTCCTCCACCACCATGGGTGCAACAGGTGCAACCCCCGGTGAAAAGCTCCCCGATGATTATGTTCCGGCAAAGATCGGATATATGTCCGACGACGGTTCTATCGACGCCTCTACCGCAGTGCTTCCCGACAACACATGGATATTTATCGGCCAACACCACGAAGCAGGAAACAACGATGTCGTTCTGACTCTCGCCTGTGCTATACTCACCGACCCCGAGCTTGAGGATATCCACTCCAAGCCCGATGTATGGCCGCAGTATAACGGCACCTGCCGCACAAAGGAAATCAGACGTTGGCTTCTTCCCGATGCAAAGAAGCTCCGTGCCGAGATAGACGAGATGCCCGTTGATGAGCGTCCCGATGCCGCTCTCATCGCAGAGCTTGATGCGGCTATCGCAGACGGCGAAGCTGCACTTAACATGACCATTGCAAACGCAGAGCAGGCAGATGCCGCCAAGGAAAGACTTACCAATGTCCTCGTCGCACTCGGTGCCCGTGAACCGGCAGAGGAGGAGTCCGAGGTATCCGCTGTACTCGAGCAGGTCTGTGCATTCCTCAGCCTTATCGCCGTCAAGGTAATGGGCAGCAAGGGCTACTCCGACATCACCCGTGCAGTAATGAAGGTTGTCGTCCAGATAATCAAAGTAATTATTGCCAGCGCTGCTTAATCGGCATTTTTTACGGCGAACCCCTTTTTCGGAGTTCGCCGTATTTTTAACCGCAATATTCAAGGACGGTGTTTTTTATGAAATCATTCAAGAGAATAGCGGCACTTGCACTGTGTGTCGCCCTTGTTTTTTCAACCGGTATATCCGCTGTACATTCAAAAGCAGCCAAGTTGCAGACCCTCTCTTCCTGTGAAAGCAGTGTTGCCGTAGCTCCCCTTTCGAGCAGTAAGACTTCCTCGGTCGTAAAAAAGCCAAACACTCTCACCGAGTGCGGCGGCACCTGCGAATACAGCCCGACCATAGTCATCCACGGTATCGGTCAGTCCAGGACTTACCTGTATGAAAATGACGAGATAGTCGTTGACGAAGACGGCAAGAAAATAACAGGCTGGCCTATATATGTAAACGAAAATTCAATCATCAAAAAGCTCCTCTGGCCGCTGATAAAGATGCTTGTCACTCAGCGTGATGACGGATTTACCGAGATTTTCCGTGAGGCAGTCGCAGAAGCTCTTTATGTCAACGCTTTTGATTCAGAAGGCAAGAATGTCTACGATGTAAGAGTCGAGAACTACCCCCACAGCGTAGCGGAATGTTCCGAGAGTGAGAAAAAGTACATCTATGACAATGTGCCGATAGAAGGCTTCTCAGAGCTTGCAGGTGAGGATCATCTCTATTACTTTGCCTACAATTCGTTCGGCAATAACAGTGATATAACAGACGAGCTGTATCAGTTCATCGGTCAGGTGAAGCGTGAGACGGGTCACGAGAAGGTCAACATAGTTGCAATAAGCCTCGGCGGAACTATCGCAAACAGCCTGTTTGACCGCTACAAGGATCTCTATACAAGCCTTGACAGAGTTGTTTACATCGTGCCGGCACTCGACGGTTCAAACATAGTCGGCGATGTTTATCTCGGCTGTTTGAGCACCTCGGATGAGATGCTTTACGATAAGCTTCTCCCCTCGCTCATGGATGGCTATGAGGGTTATCTTCTCAACGCCGTCATCAGAATAATCCCCAAGCAGATACTTCTCGATACACTCGATGCGACTATTGACGGCTTTACAGATGCCGTTCTTCGCAACTGCACCACAATGTGGTCGCTTGTCCCATCGGCTTATTACGACGAGGCTGTTGCCCATGTTCTGCCGGGCGAGGAAAACGCCGTTGTACGCAAGCAGGTTGAGACATATCATCAGGCTCAGGTGAACAGATATGACAACATCACCGCCATGAGAGCAGCAGGCGTTGAAGTTTTCGATATAGTCGATTATGATTATCAGCTCTATTCGCTCGTCCCGTCTTATGACAAGAGCAACGCAGACGGAATAATTCAGACCGACTCAACCTCCATGGGTGCAACTCTCGCCAACATCGGTGAAACCCTCGGTGACGGCTATGTTCAGCAGGGCACACACTGCTCGGACAAATCGCACAATCACCTCTCCCCTGACGGAGTTGTTGACGCCTCAACAGGACTTTTGCCCGATCACACGTTCTACTTCAAAGACCAGGATCACGAAAAGACCGGCTCTAACGATGTCATAATGAAACTCGCCGTGGAGCTGCTGATAAACCCCGAGTTTACCGATGTATATTCAATGCCCGACCGTTTCCCGCAGTTCAACATCGGCAGAAATACCGAAAAGCTCAGAACCAATCTCATCCCGACAGCCGAGGCTATCGACCGCACCGAGCTGTCGCAGGAGGACGCCGCAGAGCTTGAGGCGGCTCTTCAAGAGTGCTACGATATGCTCGACAACACCGTTGTTGACCCCGATGCCACCGAGCACGCCTACACAAGACTCGAAAATATTCTTATCAAGCTCGGTCGGCGTGAAGCTCCCGATGAAACTGAGGATGCGCTCAGCAACATCGCCGAAGTAATATGCAGGCTTTTGAGTAAAGCGTTGTATGAAACAGTCGGCCCACAGGGTTACTCAGATGCACTTCGTGACCTCGCAGGAACAATAGCAGATATAATCGAAAGTCTCAAATAACAAGTAAGCAAAAGCACCCTGCCGCATACGGCAGGGTGTTCTCACTTTTCTGTCTATCTTATTTAACAAGCAATCTTTTAATCTTCATTTGGCCGTTTGAAACTTCGCCCATGCCGAGAAATTCGCCGTCGGGTGCGTTAATTCTCACAAGCTCGCCCTCCACGGGGTCGTCCAGGTGCATTCGGTCGAGATTGAGTTCTCCGCCGTTTTTGAATCTCTGCGCCTGCGGTGCGGTGACACCGATAAATCGATATGCATCAAGTGCCTTTTCGGTCGGTATCACTCGGCTCTCAAGCTCGCCCGCT
>CAZFZW010000033.1:0-11198 GCA_964523465.1 uncultured Clostridium sp.
TTTCTCTTGCCGCAGTCGTTGCGGTCATTATTCCGATACGCTGCTATCAGTTTGTCTCGGGTGTGCTCGAGGGCAGAACAGGATTTTATTCGCAGTCGGATTGGAGCATATATGTCTCTTATGTTCTGCTTGTGCTGGCGGCGGCCACCTTCGTTGTGCTCTCACTCAAGGATAAAAAGACCGTCTGCTATTCACGCACTCCCGTACACTCGACAGGCCTTGCGATAGCCGCCTTCATGTTTGCGCTGACGCTTGTTATAGATTCCGTTTATCAGTACAAGGTGATAATTGCCACCGTCACGGATGAATCGATGGTATATGTAACCGAGTCTGTGCAGTATTTCAAAACGGGACTGGTTGCAAGGGGTATTGAGGGCTTTGCGGCAATAGTGTCCGCAGTGTTCTTTGTGCTTTTCGGAGTCGGACATATAAACGGAAAGTCAACGGCATCAGATTCAAAGCTTATGGCACTTTTCCCCGTTATCTGGTGCGTGTGCAGACTTATGCACCGCTTTATGAGAACGGTGAATTTCCTCAATGTTTCCGACCTGCTCTATGAGCTGTTTATGTGCGTGTTTCTTATGGCGTTCTTTATGGCGTTTGCACAGCTCAACTCCGATGTCGGCAGTGACGGCCTTGACTGGAAGCTCACCGCCTATGGATTGCCTGCGGCACTGATGTGTGCCGTGTGCTTCTTCCCGAGATTTATAGTCACTCTTGTCGGCAGAGACGATTGCCTCGGCTCTCAGTCTCCGATAGAGTGGTGTGATCTCGGCTCGGCAGTGTTTATTGTCGCCCTGCTCCTGACACGTATGGGCACCAAAGAAAAATTGCAGTCCGCAGAAGAAACCGATGAAAGCGAAAGTTCATACTGATGTTTTTAGATAATTTTCTCATAGCCGCAGAGAATGTGGCGATACTTTATATCCTCGTTGCAGTCGGCTTTGCCGCCGATAAGACGGGACTTTTTACCGAAAAAGCAGCAAGGCTCTGCACTGACCTGATGTTTTATATCATCACTCCGGCAAAGATAGTGCAGTCGTTCCTCAACATGGAATTTAACCGAGAGTCGGCAACTAATCTTGTGCTGGCGGCGGTGTTCGGAATTGTACTTCATTTAATCAGTGCAGGCATCAGCTTCGGCGTGTTCAACAAATCTCCCGTCAAGCGTTCGGCTGTGCTCAAATATGCAAGCGCTTACGGCAACTGCGGATATATGGCAATTCCCTTGTCATCCGCCATGCTCGGCAACGAGGGCGTGTTTTACAGTTCGGTCATTATGATGACCTTCCACCTGTTCTCGTTTACTCACGGCGTGTGGATGATGTCACGCTCCGACTCGGGAGAAAAGGCAAAGTTCAATTACAGGAACATTCTTGTGAATCCCGGCACGATAGCGCTTGTTATCGGATTGCCGCTGTATCTGTTGAAGGTCAATCTGCCCGATATAATCGGAACGCCGATAGACTATCTTGCGGAGCTTAACACTCCTCTTGCAATGCTTATTTTCGGTACATACCTTGCCAATGCTGACTTTAAGTCCGCATTCAAGGAGTGGAGAATACTCTGTGTTGCGGCGATAAAGCTTGTTATGTTGCCGCTTGTGTGTATGCTCGTCTTTAAGCTTTGCGGAGTAAGCGGCGATATGCTCGTAGCGCTTATCATTGCCGCAGGCGCACCGTCTGCCAATATAACGGTCGTCTTTGCCGCAAAGTATGACAAGGATACGGGACTTGCCTCCCAAACCGTGTCAATAGCAAGCCTGCTGTCAATAATTACAATGCCTTTGATGATAGGACTTGCAACCACAATATAAAATTAAAACGGGTCAATGCGTTTGCGTTGACCCGTTAAGCTTTTTGTGTGAAGTTTTAATCAGTCGTCACTTTCCTGTGAATCGGACGGCTCTATTGTCTTTATGGATATTTCCGTCACTCTGCGCTGTTCTGCTCCCGTGACGGTGACATGGAGATTTTTGTAGTCAAAGCTGTCTCCGACTTCGGCCATTTTTTCGAGCTGTTCGAGTACCCAGCCGCCGACGGATACCGATTCGGCATCCTCGTCCTCATCCATTTCGAGGTATTCAAACATCCTGTCGAGCTGTGCGCCGCCGAGCACCTTAACAGTGCCGTCGGGCTGTGTTGAAAAGTCCTCAATGACCTCGTCGTTTTCATCCCAGATTTCGCCCACAAGCTCTTCGAGTATATCTTCCATGGTAACTATGCCGAGTGTGCCGCCGAACTCATCCGCAACAACTGCCATATGAGTTTTTTTCTGCTGCATGAGCTTCAATAGCTCGCTTATCTGCATCTGCTTTGCAATATAGACGGTCTTTTTGATTACCGAGGCAATCGGCTGGTGTTCGGTGAGAACATATTTGTTAAACTCACGGATGTGAATAAAGCCGATAATATCGTCCGTGTCGTCGGAGTAGACAGGCAGACGGGAGAATCCCGAATCGTTGAAAACTGCGGCAATTTCTTCAACGCTGTCGTCCTTTGCCACGGCTATGACATCAACTCTCGGAGTGAGGATGTCACCGACAGGGCATTCATAAAATGATATTGCCGAGCGGATGAGGTCGCTTTCGTCCTCGTCGAGTCCGCCACCGGATTCCGCCTCGTCAACAATGTTCAAAAGCTCGTCGCCGGTTATTGTGTCGTCCTGCTTGAAGTTGAATATCTTCGCAAGCAGCTTTTTCCACATCATGAAAAACGCAACTATGGGAGTTAAGATAACAGTCAGCAGCTTCAAAAAAGGAGTTGCGAACATGGCGTATTTTTCGGGCACTTCCTTGGCGAGGACCTTGGGCGAAACCTCGCCGAAGATAAGCAGGAGCACCGTCATAATTATTGTCGATGCCGTGGGGCCTTTTCCCTCGCCGAGGAGCTTTATAAACAGCACTGTTGCAACGGAAGATGCGGTGATGTTGACTATGTTGTTCCCCACAAGCACGGTCGAGAGGAGACGGTCGTAGTTCTCGGCCATTTTGTATGTATTGGCGGCTTTTTTGTTGCCGTCTTCCGCCATGGTTTTTAATCGGATTTTGTTAAGTGATGTGAATGCAGTTTCGGACGCTGAAAAAAACGCCGAAAACAAAATGAGCACGATGAGGCAAATTATCTGCACCCAACTGCCGGTAGTCAAAGCTTATTCCTCCAGTAACAATACATATTAAATAAGATAATAGCAGAACTTTTGCACTATTGCAAGAAAAATATAACAGCCGCCCCGAAAAAGGACGGCTGAAATGAATATTAAAGGTCTATCATGTCACGAAGTTCTGCGGCGAGGTCTGCCGAGACCCGTATTCCGTTTGCCAAAGCACGCTTGGGTAGTCTGTTGATGAATCCGTCATCCTCAAGTGTCACATCGCCCGAGTAGTTTATGTCGTGCAGTGCCTTTGCAATGGCCTCCCAGTCAAGGTCAAAGGTGAAGGGCATCATATGATAATCTTCGACATAGTCGTTGTCGTGGACATGGAGAGCGGTGAGTCTGTCGTGCCCGAGTATTCTGATTGCGTGCGGCGCATCGTCACCGACAAGTCCGCAGTGACCTATATCAAGGCAAACGGTGAAGTATCTCGGGTCGAGTGCATCGTAATACTCGGCAAGATCTTCGCCGTAGCTGCAAACATTTGCAACCATGACATTGCGTCTTTTGTCACGGGCAAACATATTCTCGAGAGCTATCTTTATGCCGAATTCTTCGCACAGCGGCTTTAATGAATTATAAAAATCTATGTTAAACTGCTTCTGGTCAACTCCGTCGGGGCAGTCAATGGGGTGGACGATTATCTGGCTTGCACCTATTTTTCCCGCAACTCTTATTGCAAGCGACACCTTTTCGTAAATGAACGAATTGTACTGCTCATCACCGAATCTGTAGCAGGGGAACGGAGCGTGCGCCTGATTGAAGGGCAGGTTATATTTCTTTGACGCATCAAACAGATTCTTCACAAGCTCGTCCTCGCTCATGTGGTTCAGCTCGCAGTCCTCACGTGCGTTCATATAGAACATGGAAAAATCAATGGCATCAAAGCCTGCTTCTTTAAAAATCCTCATTCCTTCATCGATTCCGAAGTGCCTGAATGCCGCATCTGTCTGTGTTGAAATTCGCATAGTTAAAACCTCGCAGTCCTTTTTATGACAATATTGTAGCAGATTGTGATGAAATATACAACTGTACGAAATATGGTATAGCAAAAATTTTTATCTGTGATATAATCAATATATAATCTGTCAGCGGAGGAAAGAAAATGCTTCATTTGCTGCTCTCGCCGTCGGTCGGCGGTACAACAAAATATATTTGTGCCTCTATTGCTCAAAGTGTCGGCGTCGGAGAAGAAACCGTGCTGATTGTCCCCGAGCAGTATTCGTTCGCCGCAGAGCGAACTGTGCTCACACGGCTTGGCATAGTTGAAGGACAGAAAGTCGAGATAATGAGCTTCACCCGTCTTGCGAGCACGGTGTTCAACACTGTCGGTTGGGATAAGGGAACAAGGATAAACGAGCCGGGCAAAATGCTGCTGATGAGCCGTGCCCTCGAACAGTGTGCGGACAGGCTCGAGGTCTATCGTAAAAGTGTTGACAGTCCTGCTGTTGTGCGTGAACTGCTCGGATTGAGCGAAGAGTTTGAACGCTGTGCGATAACTCCGGATGCACTCACCGATGCCATGAATCATATGGAGGACGGACTTTTAAAGAGTAAGCTCCATGACATTTCGCTGATTTTTTCTGTGTACGATTCGTTTATTTCGGACGGCCGACTTGATGACAGCCGGTTGCTCACACGCCTTAAATCAAAGCTGTCGGAGCACGGGTGGTTTAAGAACAAGGCTGTGTATCTCGACTCGTTCAGAGGTTTTACTGCACAGGAGATGGGCGTTATCGGCAAAATGCTCGAGCAGGCAAACGATGTCTATGTGTCGCTGACAGCACCGAATCTTGACGATTTGGGCAGTGACGATATATTCTATCACACCAAAAATACCGCCAAAAAGCTCATCAAGCTTGCAAAAAAACTCGGCGTTTCGGTTGCCGCTCCCGTAATTTGCACTCATGAATATAAAGACGATGCACTGGAGGTGTTTTCGGAGAACTTTTTAAGTCCCGAGGCGGAGATTTTCGAGGATGAGTGCGAGAGCATATCGGTTGTTGCCGCACCCGATGTACGCAGCGAGTGTGCATATGTTGCTGCAGAGATAAAGCGACTTTTACGCACGGGTAAATACGCCTGCAAGGACATAGCGGTAATATTCCGTGACGAGAGCACATATATGCGTCCGATGCGGATGGCATTAGCCAGATGTGATGTGCCCGTGTTCGAGGACAGGCGACAGCCCGTAATAAATCAACCGCTGATGACCCTTGTCAGAGCGGCACTCAAAATGGCCGACGGCGGATTTGATACAGACAGTATGCTCAGAGCACTCAAAACGGGACTGTGTTCACTCGACACCGATGAGGTCTCGGAGCTTGAAAATTATACTTATCTTTGGCAGATAAACGGCGCAGGCTGGCTCAGGGAGTGGGAGTCGAGCCCCGACGGATTCGGCGAGATGACTGAGAACGCCAGAGTTGAGCTGGAAAGACTCAATGAGCTTCGCCGTAGTGCTACCGAGCCGTTTGTTAAGTTCAGAGGAAAAATGAAAAACAACAGCGGAGACGGTTGTGCAAGGACGTTGTATGAACTGCTCGTTGACCTCGACACCCCCGAACAGCTCAAAAATTTTGCCGTGGGACTTGAGGAATCGGGCGAAAGTACACTCGCACTTGAGACCGAGCGTCTTTGGGATGTGCTTTGTGACCTGCTTGACACTGCGGCACAGACGCTTGAAAAAGTACCGGTTTCGGCAGGACGGTTTGCACGCCTGTTCGACCTTATGCTCAACACTGTAACACTCGGCGAAATTCCTCAGTCGCTTGAGGAAGTGACAATCGGCTCTGCACAGCGAATAAGACCGATTGAGCCGAAGGCTGTTTTTGTGCTCGGTGCAAACGCCGGACGCTTTCCGCTCAATCCGAGCGAAAACGGTATGCTCAATGCCGCAGAGAGGGAAAAATTATCTCTCGCCGGACTTGAGACCGCTACATACGGCGAAGAAAGTGTTGCGGAGGAGCGTTTTATAGCCTACAGTGCGTGCTGCTGTGCAGATGAGAGACTGACGGTCAGTTATCCGTCAAAGAGCACGCAGGGCGACGAGCTGAGTGAGTCGGAGATAGTCACATTTATCCGTGAGCATTTCCCGAATGCAGCTCAGACGGATACGCTGACCGCTGACAAGCTTACTCTCGTTGAGGGCAAAGCCCCCGCATTTGAACTTACCGCCACCCTCACCCGAAAAGGCGGTGAACTTTATGAGTCGCTGAAAAAATATTTTGCCGAGGATTGTGAATATTCTCACAGACTTTCCGCACTCGACAGTGCGGCGGCAGGACGCAACTTCAAAATCGACAGCGAAGAAGCCGCACGCAGACTTTTCGGGGAAAATATAAACATATCACCCTCACGCGCAGAGACATATTACCGCTGTCCGTTTTCGTATTACTGCCGCTACGGCCTCCAACTGAAGGAGAATAAGGCGGCATCATTTGACCCGTTACAGCGAGGCACGGTGATACATTTTGTGCTCGAAAAGTTGCTCTCGGAATTTTCGGCAGAGGAGCTGTGTGAGCTTTCCAAAACAGAACGCCTTGAGAAAATACGAGGCTATATGGATGATTATCTCTCCCGTTATCTTGACCGCTCGAGCCGTTCAAAGAGGTTTATTTATCTGTATGAGCGCATGGCCAAGAGCATAGATGCCGTTGCTGCTCGGATTGCGGATGAATTTGCGTGCAGCGAGTTCAGACCTCTTGATACGGAGCTTGAGATTTCGTATGACGGCAGTGTGAAGCCGTATACACTGAAAATCCCCTCAGGCGGCAGTGTACGTATCTCGGGTAAGGTCGATAGAGTTGACGGTGCAAAAATAGACGGTGATATGTATATCAGAGTTATCGATTACAAGTCCTCGGGCAAGGAGTTTGCCGTGGCGGATGTCATGCACGGGCTTAATATGCAGATGCTGATATATCTTTTCACGCTTATAAGAAACGGCCACACACGCTACGGTAAATCAATACCGGCAGGTGTGCTTTATATGCCGGCCAAGGCATCGACCTTTACTGCAAAAAGAGGAGAGAGCCTCGAAAGTCAGGGCAGGGCAAGCGACTGCAAAATGCAGGGCTTCGTGCTCGAAAATGCCGATGTAATAGTTGCCATGGAGTATGACGGCAAAGGCGTGTATATCCCTGCAAAAATAGACTCGAATGGCAGGATAAAGGGCAGCGTGCTTGACCTCAATGAGCTGACACAGCTTTGGAACAGGGTAGATGAGCTGCTTGTTGAAATGGGCGAGGAGCTCCATCACGGCGAAATATCTGCACTGCCTGCACAGGGCAGAAGATATAAAGATATATGCTCGTCGTGCGAATATTGGGACATATGCACGAGGGAGAAGAATATGCCCGTAAGGGAAATAGATGAGACCGCAACTGTCGGCGAGGAGGTGGAGGAATGAGCGTAAACTGGACTGACGATCAGCGTCATGCAATAGAATCTCGTGACGGCTCGGTACTCGTCAGTGCGGCGGCAGGCTCGGGCAAGACTGCCGTGCTTGTCGAACGAGTGATAAGATATCTGACGGACGGCGAAAATCCCTGCGAGGCAAAGGACTTACTCATAGTCACCTTCACTCGGGCCGCAACGGCGCAAATGAGGGAAAAAATCGGCGCCGCAATATTAAAGCGCCTCTCTGATAATCCGTCGGACAGACATTTGCGCAGGCAGTATATGCTCCTGCCGTTTGCAAAGATATGCACGATAGACAGCTTCTGCAACGACCTTGTGCGTGAGAATTTTCATGCGCTGGGCATTTCTCCCGACTACTCTCTGCTCGATAACGAGACGGTCAAAATAATGAAAAACGATGTCTGCGATGTGGTGCTTGAGCGGATGTATGAAAGTGCGAATGACGATTTTATCGCCCTCAACGACATGGTGACAACGGGCAGCAGCGACAGAAAACTCGCAGAGCTGATAATAAAAATATACGACCTTTCGACTGCCTACCCGTTCCCGAATCAGTGGCTCGATTCGCTCATAGATGAGTATTCTCAACCGGAAATAGAAAAGAGCCGATGGGGCAGAATAATCTCCGATTATCTTACCGATATGCTCGATTACTGCATCAGAGCGAGCGAGGATATTGTTTCTCTTATGCAGGAGGATGCTCCGATTTTTGAGGCGTACGGTGCGGCATTTGATTCGGATATTCAGATGTACAGGAATTTGTCGGAGGCAATGAATACCTCGTGGAATGACGGAATGGAGGCATTCGAACGGGCACAAAAGGGCTTTATAAAGCTCGGCACCGCTCCGAGAAAATACGACAGCGAAGTGAAAAATGCGGCAAAGACCGTGCGTGATAAGTTAAAACGGCTGATAAAAAAAGCCCCCGACATCATGTGCGTGAGTGCGGAGGAACACGCCGAAGATGTAGAGATGCTCAAACGCCCCGTTGCACTTTTGATAGATATTGTAAAGCAGTTCGGCGAGGAATATGCAAAGGAAAAAGAGAAGATAAATTCCGCCGATTTTTCGGATATTGTCCACCGTGCGCTGACTCTGCTTGTGAAAGAGACTGAGGACGGTTACGAAAAAACAGACCTTGCACGGGAACTTTCCGCACGGTACAGAGAGATACTGGTGGACGAATATCAGGACATAAATGAAGCGCAGGATATGATATTCAAAGCTATATCCGTTGACGAAAACAATCTGTTTACCGTCGGTGATGTCAAACAGAGCATATACCGTTTTCGTCAGGCGATGCCGGAAATATTCCTGCGCCGCCGCTCAAAGACAAACAGCTTTGAAAGCGGCACTTATCCCATGGGGATTACGCTCGGTGCAAACTTTCGCTCACGCAAAGGTGTGACCTCGTGCGTCAATTATATCTTCCGCCAGCTTATGAGCGAACGGGCGGGTGAGCTTGAGTATAATAATTCGGAGGCACTCAATGCCTCTGCGACTTATCCGGAAAGGGATGCTCCCGACTGTGAGCTGCATATTCTCTATGACACGGACAACCGTGCCGATTCGCTTGAAACGCAGGCTGAGTATGTGGCACAGTATATAGAAAAGGCCGTTGAAAGCGGTATGCAGATTACCCGCTCGGGCGAGCTTCGCCCTGTGTCTTACGGCGACTTTTGCATATTGCTCCGCTCGGCGAAAAATACTGCCCCTGTCTATGCCGCAGCACTTTCAAAGTATCATATACCCGTGTTTTCCCCCGAGACAGGCGGGTTTTTCGAGGCGCCGGAGATAAGCTTTATTCTCTCATTGATGCGAGTGCTTGACAATCCCGCACAGGACATTCCTCTTGCGGCGGTTATGCTCTCTCCGCTTTTCGGGTTTACACCGCAGGAGCTTGCCGAGGTCAGAGCGGATGCCAAAGAACGCCTCGGCTCGGCAGGGGATGAGCCGCTTTATCGCAGCGTTGTTGCGGCGGCACAGGATAATGAAAAAATTGCGGCTTTCCTCAAAAAGATAGACTCGTTAAGGCGACTGTCACTGTCCATGAGTGCAGGTGAACTTGTTATGCGCCTGTGCGAGGAGACGGGCTTTGATGCCGTTGTAGGTGCAATGCCGGATGGCGAGCGGCGCAGACTCAACATAGAGCTTTTGTGCGATTATGCCGAGAAATATGAGGCGGCAGGAAATCTCGGATTGAGCGGATTTATCAGATTCATAGATAAACTCGCCAAAAATGACGGTGACCTTGCAACTGCCGCAAGACCGTCGGAGAACGCCGATATAGTGCGGATAATGACCGTTCACCAGAGCAAGGGACTTGAATTTCCCGTGTGTATACTTGCCGATATGCAGCACGAGTTTAACGAGCGTGAATACAATGAGTCGGTGCTGATAAGCTCCGCCTCAGGTCTTGGAATGAAACGCAGAACAGAGGATGAAATAAGTCTTTATGACACGGCCTCACGCCGTGCGGCTGTGATAACCTGCGAGAGAATGGGTCGAAGCGAAGAAATGCGTGTGCTCTACGTTGCGCTGACGAGAGCAAAAGAAAATCTTGTCATGGTGACTTCGATAAAGAGTCCCGAAAAAAAGCTCGCATCGTTGGCGGTGGAGTGCTGTGCAGGCAGCAAGCTTGACCCGTTTGCGGTGCTCAATATGAGAAGCTTTTCCGACTGGGTGCTGACGGCTTTGCTTAGGCATCCCGATGCACAGCAGTTGAGGGATGTTTCGGGTGTCGATGTTCAGCCGCTCCATTCGCTGCGTGACAGATTCAAGCTCGATGTCTCGATTCTGCGTTGTGCAGGCGAATGGAAACTGGAGACGGACTTTGATTTGCCGCCGGAAGAGCCGACATATTATGACGAGATATGTCGCCGACTCGATTTTGTCAATCCCCGTGCGGTGCTTTCGTGCGTGCCGGCAAAGCGTGCCGCCTCGGACGGTTCGGAGAGGGGCATCAACAGGGAATATTTTGCCTCGAGCCGCCCTGCTTTTATGAGCGCAAAGGGTCTTACCCCCGCACAGAGGGGAACCGCTACGCATAAATTTATGCAGTTTTCAAATTACCGTGCGGCGGCACAGGATGTTGAAAAGGAGCTTGAAAGACTAATCGACAACGGATTCCTGTCCGAGGAAGAGGGCAAGGGCGTGAATGTCGAAGCGATTAAGCGTTTCTTCGGTTCCTCTTTGGCACAGAGGATATTCGCATCAAAAAATGTTATGCGTGAGAAAAAGTTCTCGACCTTTTTCCCAGCCGGATATTTTTATCCCGAGCTCACGGGCGAGCTTGCCGAAGAAGCAGTCGGCGTGCAGGGTATAGCAGACTGTGTGTTTGTTGAGGACGGCGAGCTTGTCATAGTCGATTACAAGACCGATAGCCGAGTGACCCCGGAGGAGCTGGCGCAGCGTTATTCGGCTCAGCTCGATATTTATCGGCAGGCACTCTCTCAAACCCTCTCAATGTCCGTCAAAGAGACGCTTTTGTACTCGTTTTACCTCAATACAACTGTTAAACTTTGACACATTTTAAAAAATATCAAAAAAGGCTTGCTTTTTTGCCCGCCATATGATAAAATTTCGTTTGCTAAGCTTAAAGACCAAGTTATATGCAGATAAAC
>CAZFZW010000034.1:0-11099 GCA_964523465.1 uncultured Clostridium sp.
GGGGTATAAACTGTTTTTACAATATTTTTGCCCTCGTCAAAAAGTGAGAATGCGGTTTTTGTTCCGCCGCCGTCAACACCTATATAGTAGCTCATTTACCCTTCTCCTCATCAGTAAAAAATTCTTCGCAAATTTCCTCTGCGTTATATCTGCTGCGTCTCGCAGGTTTCCTGTCTATCCACAGACCGTTTGTGAAATCCGGTATCGCAACAGGCATACCGCCCATTGCAACCGACTGCTCCGAAAGACAGGTTATCGCCATCCATGTTGCCGCATCATAAACATCTATCGGTGGCTCAAGGTCGTACATCGCACTCTCGACAAAAGCAGAGAAGACAAGATAATCCATTCCGCCGTGACCGTGTTTCTCACTTTCGAGTGCATATTTCTTCCACAGCGGATGTTCGTATTTGTCACGATATTTTTCAAACGGCTCCCATTCATGCATCCAATCGTTTTCATCATGTGTTGTAACGCCGTCAATGTAGATACCCTTGGCATCCTCGTTATACGCCGCCTTGGTACCGTGTATCTTGTAGTTTCTCGAATAGGGTCTGGGCAGTGTACAGTCATGAACAAGACTTATCGTTTCGCCGTTTGCACACTTGATGGTTGTAGTAACTATATCGCCCTGATTAAACCTGTAATCGGCAAGGTCATAATCTGCGCCCTGTGTATTTTTAAGCCACACATTCAGTCCGCACGCCTTGCTCGCCATGGAAGTGAGCGTCAGCAGTCTGTTTCCGCGGTTTATATGTAAAGCCTTGGAAATAGGGCCGAGCTGATGAGTCGGATACAGTTCGCCATTGCGGCTTTTAAAATTATGTATCCTGCCGTGACGAATTTCTCTGCCGAGACCTATTTCGTCTCTCAAATCATGCTCATATCCGCCCTGCATATGGACAACTTCTCCGAATATACCCTCTCGCATCATACGAAGCAACGCCATCTCATTGCGGTCGTAACAGCAATTTTCAAGAAGCATACAGAACTTACCCGTCTCTTCCGAGGCTCTGACAAGCTGCCAGCATTCTTCTATAGATGCCGCACCGCCAACCTCAAGACCGACATGCTTCCCCGCCCTCATGCAATCAACGGCAATGCGAGTATGCGTTATCCATGTCGTGGCACACATAACCGCCTTGATATCATCACGCTTGAGCAGTTCTTTATAATCAAGATAAATATCGGGCTCTTCACCTGTCAGCTCTTTGACAATTTCCGCTCCCTTTTGTGCACGATCCTCATATACATCGCACACCGCCACAACCTTTGCACCTTCGATTGTGACAAGCTCTCTGAGGTTTCCGCAACCTCGTCCGCCAAGACCGATAACAGCAAAATTGGTCTGTTTAACTTCCATATGGATTACCTCCGAAAGTAACTTTTAATTTACCCTTTATATTATAATACTTTGCCCTTGATTCTTCAAGGCGATAAGTAAAAATAACCGTCGTATTCAAAGAATTTTCTCAAGAATCTCAATAACATTTGCAACTGCGCCGTCGTTATTTGAGCGAACAACATAATCTGCGTGCTCAAGTGCTTCCGACGAACCGTTCTCGGGAACAAACCCTGCCTTTGCGGCAATGAGCATTTCTATATCATTGTATCCGTCACCAACCGCAAAGGTTCGTTCGTGTGGAACTCCGAGCTTATCTGCAAGACTGAGTAATCCAACTCCTTTGTTCGTACCCTTTTTGATAACTTCAATATAACCCTCCGTTGTGGGAAGAAATATCGGGTCATCAAAATTCTCTCGCATAAACTGTTGAATTTCAAGCGAATGCCTGCCTGCCGCAAACATAAGCTTTCCCCACGGGAACTTCGCCTGAGACGGATCTTCTATAACCTTGTACGGTATATCCTGACTTGTAAAATGGCGGTGCGAAGTATCATCAAGATTTATGGCATATGTATCATCAAAAGGATACATCTCAATCGACACATCCGGAAAATTCTCCATTATCGCACGCACAAGCGGTATTCCTTTTTCTGCGGTTATTCCGTCAAAATAAGCTATTTCGCTCTTTTCGTAATCATAAGCGGTTGAGCCGTTAGTAAGCAAAACGGGAGCATTGATATATGTCGGGTCATAAAGATGAAAGCCCTGATATGTTCTGCCCGTGCAAACAGTAAAATAGCCGCCCTCCGAAATAAAATATGCTATCTTTTCACGCACATCCGAAGTAATTATTCCTTCGTCATTTTTTAATGTACCGTCAAAGTCACTGGCTATAAGAACTTTTTCAAACTTTCCCAACCCGATTTTCCTCCGTATGTTTTTTCGCTATCAAATGATAACATCTGTGCAAAATAAAGTCAATCAATCGCTGACATGAGTTGAAAAACAAACTGTCGGTTGATATAATTAAATCAACTACTTTTTATGTTATGGGAGCGTCACATGATAAAAGATATACTTTCAACTTACAAAGCCTCTCTCGACGGCTACACTCAGCTTCGTGCTCAAAGCAACACTTCTCACTCGGTAAGTATTCTCAATGGAACACTCAAAGGCAACTCCCGCAGTGAAAAAAGCGGTATAAACGCACGAGTGTTCAAAAACGGAGTTTACGGATTCGCTTCGAGTACGGAGTATTCGGACGAGAGCATAAAAAGCGTACTAAAAGCTGCAAGCGACAATGCAACTTTTTTAGCATCCAGAGTCGGCAACAGTTCTGTCATTCCCTCTCTACCATGCGGAAAGAAAACTATGGACAGCACTGTTATTAACTGCGAGCAAAAAACTTATATCGAGTTTGCAAAACAAGTCGATAATTATATCGCAAAAAAACATCCGAATCTTGTCAGCCGTTCTGTCGTAATAACCGTTAAATGCATGGAAAAGCTTCTCACTGTCGGTGACGGTTTCGACTCTTATTCTCTTGTTCCGAGAAGTTTTGTTAAAATCGCTCTGACCGCCAAAGCAAATGACGGCACAAATGTTACGCTGTCAAAAAATTTCGGTGGCAGAGGTTTCTTCACGCAGATTTTTTCACTTCCCGAAGAGCTTTCCGACGGCATAGATAAGTTGTATGAAGACTTGATAAAAAAAGCCGAGGGAGTGTATTCTGAGGCCGGATATAAGGACGTTGTTCTGCATCCCGACCTTGCGGGTATTCTCGCTCACGAAGCGGTCGGCCACACGGTCGAAGCGGACCTCGTACTCGGTGGTTCTGTTGCGGCGCACAATCTCAACAAGCAGGTGGCAAGTCCGCTTGTTACAATGATAGATTTCGCCCACACTCTTCCCGACAGTTCGTCCGCTCCCCTGCCGGTTTTGGTAGACGACGAGGGAACACCTGCAGAGGATGCCATTTTGATAGAAAACGGTATTCTCAAAGGTTATATGAACAACCGTGAAACAGCCGCTCATTTCGGAGTAAAGCCACAGGGCAACGCAAGAGCTTTCGGCTTTTCTGATGAACCGCTCATTCGTATGAGAAACACAGCGATACTTCCCGGTAAAGATAAACTCGAGGACATGATTTCCTCGGTTGATGACGGATATTATCTTACCGCTACAAACAACGGACAGGCAGATACCACAGGCGAGTTCATGTTCGGCGTGTGCATGGGATACGAGATAAAGCACGGTAAACTCGGCAGAGCAATAAGAGACACCACAATCTCCGGCGTTGCATTTGATATGCTCAAGACAGTCGATATGCTCTCCGATGACATGGTCTGGTCGTGTTCGGGCGTTTGCGGCAAAAAGCAGCCTATGCCCGTCGGTATGGGCGGCCCTGCCGTAAAGTGCAAGGTAAATATAGGCGGACGGTAAAAGAGAGGTAACTTTATGACTGATATATTTGAAATTGCAGAATATGTACTTGATAAACTCAAAACCCTCGGCGCAGATGAAGCAGAATGTATGGTGGCAAAAAACAAAAAAGATGAGTTCAATGCCGACAACGGGAATTTCAGTCTCATGCGTACCACACTGAGCACTAATATTTCCTTGAAAGCTGTCAAAGATAAAAAATCCGGAGCTATACATATAAATCAAGCCACAAGTGAAGCTATAGATTCGGCCGCCGCACAGTGCATGGCTGCCATTGCATCGGCCGTTGCCGATGAGTTTGAGGGCATAGCACCGTTCACAGCTCAAAAAGAGTATGAAGCAGGGATTAAAAATCCGGATGCCAATAAGCTTTTCGACAGAACAGCGGAGCTTTTGCAGCAGGCCGAATCGGAATATCCCAAAGTCACACTCGAACAAGTCATAACAGATTGTGCTAGCAGCGAAGTGCTATACGCAAACACTAACGGCACCCGTTTAAGTTGCAAAAGCGGCGGTTACTCATTTAGCACCATGTTTTCCGCACACGACGGGGAAAAGACTTCATCTTTCAACGGCTATTTTTCTGTTCTCAAAGACCTTGAAAAACCGTTTATTGACATAGGTATACAGCGCAGACTGTTTGCAGAGAGTCAAAAGCAAATCGAAACGGTCTCTTCAGGTGAAAAATTTGTCGGTAAGGTTATCTTCTCTCCCGATTGCTTTGGCGATCTTTTGCACACGGCAATAGGTAAGTTTGCAACAGAAGGCGGACTGATAAGCGGAACGTCGCCGTGGAAAAACTCGCTCAACACCAAAATAGCAAGCGACAAGCTGACCCTCAGAAGTATTCCTCTTGACAATCGCATTGTTGCCGGTCAGAGGTTTACATCTGACGGCTACCCTACCGAAAATATAGAAATTATTGCAAACGGGATTCTCAAAACTTTTATTCTCTCTTTTTATGGCTCAAGAAAAACGGGCTTCCCCCGTTCGCTCAACGGCGGTAACAATTTCGAAGTCATACCCGGAGACACCTCGCTCGAAGATATGATTAAAAGTGTTGACAAGGGGTTACTTGTAAACAGAATCTCCGGCGGCAACCCCTCTTCAAACGGTGATTTTTCGGCAGTTGCAAAGAACAGTTTTATAATAGAGAATGGCAAGACAGGTTCTGCTGTCAGCGAGACTATGATAAGCGGCAACATTCTCGATATGCTCAACAACATAGTCGAAATATCCGAAGAACAGGTTAATGACGGAAAAACCATATTGCCGTGGGTTGAAATTGACGGTGTAACGGTATCGGGCAAATAAACAGAATTTGCCAAAACAAAAATGTATTTTTAAGCTGAGAATACATATACTTTGATTGACAGCAAAAGTTGATATTATTTCGAGCACTTTGGGTTTTGAAGATTTTAAATGTATTTCTTTATTAAGCAGTGCATTTCAACACTTGCTGTCTTAGACGGAGTCGAGAATGCGGATGTGGTTGACAGTTCGCATCTCGGCTCTTTCGCAAAAAAGGAAAGCAGGTGTTACCAAAACACCTGCCACTTATTTCGTTATAATATAATCAGCAAAGAGCCTCTTCTTTAATTTCTTCGCTTTTCGCTGAATTAATTTTCTTTTTATTTTTAAGCCGCTGTAATCTTTCCGAAACAACATTAAAGGATTTTACAGCCGTCAGAGATACCATGGCCGCAACACTTTTCGCCATGGACAGATTTTCTATATCTCTGTAAAGTATCCAATGATATTTCATCAGTCCGAGCTTTCGTGTAGATGATATCGTGCCACTGTGTTTACGATATTTGGCCAACACCTCATTCACACCGTATGCCATATCACATTCATGCATAATACGAAGCCAAAGTGCAAAGTCGTTGCGTTTTTTTATCTCCGGAACAAAAAATTTTCCGAGTTTTTCCGCACTGTAAAGCACAGTGCTGTTACCTATCGGATTGCCATAGTAAAGCATCTTTTTATAATCCGCTTTTTTCGGTGCGGATATAATAACGCCTATAGGTTCCCCGCTACCATTTATTTCTTCATAAGAAGTATAAGAAAAATTATACTCATTGTCCTCCATAAAGCTTATCTGCTTTTCGAGCTTTTGAGGATACCAGATATCATCGCTGTCAAGGAACGCAATATACTCACCACGGGCTGCTTCAATAGAGGTGTTTCTCGCTCCGGCAGGCCCGAGATTTTGCTGTAATCTTAACAGCTTGATTCTCGAATCGTTTTTTGCAAACGATTCTACTACCTCCACTGTTCCGTCACTTGACAAATCATCGGTAATAATTAACTCCCAATTTTCATATGTCTGTTGTTGCACAGACACTATGCTCTCGCCTATATACTGTTCACAGTTATAGGACGGCATAATGATAGAAACCAGCTTTTCCAACTAAATCTCCCTTTGTCAGGTTTTCACCTTCAGTGTGACAAGTTCACACTTTTTTCTACAGATTTACAATACCACACTCTGTCGCTTTTTTCAATTGATAAAATATATAAAATTATAAAATATTTATAAACAATGCCAATTTTCGCACATCGTTTTTGTCATTTTACACATAAGCCTAATCGGAGGTGCAACTTTTGAGAAAACCCAAGCTAAAACTGTTCTTTTTTCTCGCAATACCGTTGGCAGTCGGCGGACTCGCCGCACTTTTGTCGGATGGCGGAATGGAAGCATTTGAATCGATTAATAAACCGCCTCTCTCGCCGCCCGGTTGGCTGTTTCCCATTGTCTGGACGATTCTTTATATTCTCATGGGAATCGCTTCTTTTCTCGTATTCACCGCCGATGCACCGAACAACAGCAAGAAAAACGCACTCATTCTTTACGCTGTTCAGCTTTTTGCAAATTTTCTCTGGCCGATATTGTTTTTCTCGTTGAATTTATGCAATTGGGCGGCAGTGTTGATAGTGATACTGTGGCTTTTGGTTCTCGCAAATTTGCTCTACTTTTACAAAATCAAAAAAGCTGCAGGCTATCTTTTTATTCCTTATCTTGTCTGGGTAACTTTTGCGACATATCTCAACATCGCGATCTGTATTATCAACTGATTTTTAAGCTTCGCATTCATCGGCGAAGCTTTATTTTTATGTAGGTCTGTTCATCCTTGTTATTTTGATGTATAATAGAGAAGTTAAAAATACACACAATCACAGGAGAGAGCCGATAAATGAAAAGCTTCACAATAGGCAAAAACGATGCGAATCAGCGTGTTGACAAATTCATAAAGAAAAGTGTCCCCAACCTCCCCGATTCGCTTATGTACAAATACATAAGGCTAAAGCGTATAAAGTTAAACGGCAAGCGATGTGAAATATCCACCCATCTGAATGAGGGCGACACAGTAGATATGTATATAAACGACGAATTTTTTGAGCAACGGTTTGACAGATACGATTTTATGCACGCATCAACGAGCTTGTCCATACTGTACGAGGATGATAACATAATGCTCCTTGATAAAAAAGTCGGACTTCTCTCCCACCCCGATGAGAGAGAATACAACGACACGCTGCTCACTCGCATCAAACGGTATCTGTATGAAAAAGGCAGCTATAACCCTGCCGATGAGAACTCCTTTGCTCCGGCACTGATAAACCGCATCGACAGAAATACAGGCGGTATCGTTATGGCGGCTAAAAACGCAGAAGCTCTCAGGATAATGAACCAAAAGCTAAAAGACAGAGAGATAAAGAAATTCTATCTCTGCGTTATTCACGGAACTTTGAAACAAAAGGAAGGCACGCTTTACGGATGGCTGACCAAAGACGAAAAGAAAAATCTTGTAAAAGTCTTTACTCACCGAGTTGAATCGGCCAAAGAAATAAAGACAAAGTATCGTGTTCTTGCAGAAAATAACAGCATGAGTCTTGTTGAAGTAGAATTGCTCACAGGACGAACACATCAGATAAGAGCACACTTTGCGTCAATAGGACACCCCCTGCTCGGCGACGGCAAATACGGCCGAAACTCCATGAACAAAGAGAGCGGATACAAAAAGCAATTTCTTTATTCTTATAAGCTGAAATTTGATTTTTCTACCGATGCACAGTCTCTAAACTACCTCAACGGCAAAGAATTTGAGGTTCAAAATGTCTGGTTTAAGCAGGCTTTTCTCAACAACGAGCTCTGATGAGTTTGTGAACTAAATATAAATAAGTATAAAACTTGCGTTTTCGACTTGTCAAAAATCATAAAATAGTATAGAATAAGAATGTTATTGACCGAACGGGTTTCGGTTTAAATCAACCTTAAACAGAAAAGGATGAAAAAAATGGCAAACAAGGATACCACACGCAGCTCGGCTGAGTCCTACCGTGAGGAACGAAAGGCTCGCCTTGCTCAGTCGGCTAAGAAAAGTCAGAAGAACAGCGAAAAAAGAAAGGCCGCTTCCAAGATAATCAAAAAGGTTGTCGCTATTGTTCTCGCAGCTGTCATCGCAGTCGGAATAGTCTGGAAGATAGTTGACGATTCTGCCGTAATAAAGAAGAACACAACTGTTTTTTCCCTGGGCAGTGAAGTAAAAGTTACCGAGATAGAGTTCGTTTATTACTACGGACAGTACCTCAATAACATTTATTCATACGCTCAGCAGTATGCTTACTATGGCTATGACATCGGAATAGACTCAACCAAGTCACCCGATGAGCAGACATACGGCGTTGACGAGGACGGAAACGATATGCTCCTTTCCGACTACCTTGCAGAAGAGACAATCAGCTCTCTTTGCACATATAAGCTTCTCTACAACGAAGCTTTGAAAGCCGGCTATAAGCTTACCGATGACGAAACCGCAGAGATGAACGAGCAAATCGAAGAGCTCAGAAACACCGCTGCCGAAAACAACTATTCGCTCAACTCTTACCTTAGTGCCAGCTACGGCAAGGGCGTGAATGAGAAGTTCCTTCGCCAGCAGATGGAGATGCAGTATATCGTCACAAGATACCAGAGCGATCTCTCCGACGAATACACCAACTCATATACAGATGAAGAAATCAAGTCTGCTTATGAGGCTGACACAAGCAATTACAATGTTATCGACGCAAGAACTCTTTCTTTCTCCATTGAAACACTCACTCAGAAAGACGGAGAGAGCGATGACGAGTTCAAGAGCCGTCAGGAAGCTTCTGACGCCAAGATAAAGGCAGAGGCCGAAAAGGCCCTCAAGGCCTGCACAAGTGAAAGTGCTTTCCTCGCACAGGCAGAGAAAAAGAACAGTTCCACCGATGACTACGATGCAGACACCGCAACCGCACTTACCGAGTCTTCAAAGTCAACTATCACTTCTTATGTATCCGAGGATGCTGCAAAGTGGGCATTTGACAACGCAAGAAAGTCCGGCGATGTCAAGCTTTTCGAGATAAGCAGCAACGACACTGTTTCCGCTTATGTCATCCTCTTCATCAACAAGCCTACTTATGCTCCCCTTGCATCTGATGTAAGACACATCCTTGTTTCCTTTACCGAGGACGGAAGTTCAACAGATGATCCTACCGATGAGCAGAAAACCATCGCCAAGAACTCTGCTGAAGAGATTTACAAGCAGTGGAAAGACGGTGATAAAACAGAAGAATCTTTTGCAGCTCTCGCTAAAGAAAAGTCAGCGGATGAAGGCAGTGCGGAAGACGGTGGACTTATCTCCGGCATCACAAGCAACTCAAGCTATGTTGAGAACTTCCTCAACTGGTCAATCGACTCCAAGAGAAAAGCCGGCGACACCGAAATAGTCGAGTCTGAATACGGTTACCACATCATGTACTTCTCCGGCAGAGACTATGCATGGAAGAGCACAATTCGTACAGAAAAGGCTGAAGAGGACTTCAACAACAAGCTCACAGAGCTTCAGGATTCCGATGAGTACAAGCTCAACAGAAACGAGAAGAAGATTGAAAAAGCTCTCAAGTCCTATAATAAGTCTTTCAAGAAAAAGCTCGCAATGAGCAACGCTTCATAAGTTATGCAACAAACAACGCCCCGAACCGCAAAGGTTTCGGGGCGTAAAAATTTAGCCGTCGGTAATCGATTTTACCGACGGCTGTTTTTATTCGTCTGCAAGTGCGGCCTTTATCATTATGGCACACTCAAGTCGCTTTTGCTCAAGCGCACAGGAGAGCTTGTGCGGTTTAAAGATGGTGTTGTTATACTGCATATTGTTTGCGTTACATCCGCCGCTGCAATAGAACTTCGCCCAGCAATTTGTGCACTCTTCCTTTGAATAGATGTTTGCTTTTGAGAACATCTTTTTCATCTCGTGGTCAACAGAATCGTCAAGCACACTGCCCATCTTCCACTCATCCATACCGACAAACTGGTGACAGGGATAAATATCACCCTCGGGCGTTACCGCAACATATTCATTGCCGCAGCTGCATCCGCGAAGTCTCTTTATGGCACAAGGACCCTGATCGAGATCTATCATAAAATGGAAGAAATTGAAACCTGTTCCGTTTTTCTTTCTCTCGATGAGCATCTTTGACAGTCTCTCGTACTCTTCGGCTATTGCCGGAAGATCGTTCTCTGTCAGTGCATAAGGTAAATCGGGATCGGTAACAACCGGCTCGACTGAAATCTGATCAAAACCGAGTTCATTGAGGTGCTCAACATCTTTTACAAAGTCAAGATTGAATTTTGTAAAAGTACCTCTGACATAATATTCCTTATCTCCCCTCGCCTTAACGAGTTTCTGATACTTCGGAACAATCACATCGTAGCTGCCTTTTTGATTCGCAGTCGGACGCAGACGATCATTGACCTGCTTTCTTCCGTCAAGTGAAAGTACGACATTTGACATCTCACGATTAATAAAGTCAATGCTGTCGTCATCGAGCAGTACACCGTTGGTGGTGATAGTAAAACGGAAATTCTTGTTGTGCTGTTTTTCTATCGACCTTGCATATTCAACAACCTGCTTTACAACATCGAGATTCATCAGCGGTTCGCCGCCGAAGAAGTCGAGCTCAAGATTATGTCTGTTAGCTGAGTGCTTGATGAGGAAATCGATTGCCGCTTTACCTACCTCAAAGGGCATAAGCTTTCTGCCGTGGCCAAAATCGCCCTGTGCCGCAAAGCAGTACTCACATCTGAGGTTGCAGTCATGAGAAATGTTGAGGCACATAGATTTTATCGGAGCGGCAGTAAGCATATCGGCAAACGGTCTATATGTATCCTCTGAGAACAGCGAATCCTCGGCGCACAATGCCACCAGTTCAGAATAGGTATCCTTTATATCCTGTGCATCAAAGCCCTCGTCTGAGAGCGTTTTAACAATATTTTCGGGGCACTCAC
>CAZFZW010000035.1:0-11080 GCA_964523465.1 uncultured Clostridium sp.
GACCGAAGAAACGACAGAATCCGAAAGTCCGCTATGTGAGGATAGCGAATGAAATTCTCATGCACTTTCGTTCGCAGAAGAAGAGCTCTCACGATGTTTCGCTTGAAGACCCGATCGACAGTGACAGCGAGGGAAATCCGCTGACGCTCATGGACATCATCTGCACGCCGGACAGCATTTCGGATGACCTTGATTTAAAAATACGCAGTCAAAAGCTGCGTGAGCTTGTAAAGGGCATATCCGACCCACGGGAGAAAATGATAACAGTAATGCGTTACGGGCTTGACGGAAATGAGCCACTGACCCAACGTGAAATTGCAAAGACGCTCGGAATATCACGTTCCTATGTCAGCAGAATCGAAAAGCGATCGCTTGAAAGGCTGAGGAAAGGTATGGAACAGACATAAAAGCGAGGCATACGGTAGATTGAGCGACCGTATGCCTCCTGTTTTATTTTATTAAATCGTTGTCCTTGATATATTTCACTGTCTCGTCCACGGTTGTGAACGCAAGGGCAACCGAGGTATCTGCCGCACCGTAATATATCGCTATTCTGCCCGTATCGGCATCGGCAAGTGCAGCGCACGGAAACACAACATTCGGCACATCGCCCACGCACTCGTATATCTCATGGGGTGCGAGCAGGAAGCTGTCCGCACGGTGAAGCACTTTCCACGGCTCGTCTCTGTCGAGAATCGCCGCACCCATGCTGTAGCTAAAACCGTTGCAGCTTGTGAGCACGCCGTGATAGAACATCAGCCAACCATCATCGGTTTCAATGGGTGTAGGCCCTGCGCCGACCTTGGTGGACTCCCAATTTTCCACGGGACTCATCACGAAACGATGCTTGCCCCAATAGGTCAAATCCTTTGAGCGGCTGATAAAGATGTCGCCGTAAGGGGTGTGTCCCCTGTCGCACGGACGGATAAGCAGAAGATACTCGTCGTTTATCTTTCTCGGGAACAGCACGCCGTTTCTCGCAACGGGATAGCAGGCATCCTCAAGCTGTGTCCACGACCTGAAATCCTCGGTATAAGCTATGCCGATAGTCGTGCCGTGGGGCGTGAGGTTGACCCACGAGAGATAATATCTGCCGTCAATTTCACAAAGCCTCGGGTCATAGCCGTCGAAAATATATTTATCCTCAAGTTCCCAATTCACCGCATCACGGCTGAACCCCACAACAAGTTTCTGTGCCCTCGAGCGAATATCCGCTCTGAACACACCTGCAAACCCATCTGCGAACGGAACAACGGCAGAATTAAAGATACTGTTCGCCATATACAGATTGTCACGGGTGATAACGGGATTGCCGCTGTAACGCCAGACGGGATAGCGGTAGCCGTGAGGCTTATCCTCCCAAGGAATGTTCGGTATGTTTTTGCCGATTATCTTTGACATAGGGCCGCCCTCCGTCGTATCACTTTGAATGTGTGCTCATATAATTTTCGATGCACTGTGCCTCATCAAAAGGAACCTTTTCGCCTTTTATCTTCATATAGTGCTCATGTCCCTTGCCGAGCAGAAGAAGTATATCTCCTTTCTGCATATGGTCAAGGGCATAATTTATCGCCTCGGCCCGGTCGGTTATTTTCACATACTTGCCTGCTCCACCGCCCTGTTCGACCCAATCGGCTATTTCATCGATTATGGCATCGGGGTCTTCAAACTCGGGGTCATCGCTTGTGATTATTATACTATCGCACAACTTTGCGCTGACAAGTCCCAGCTCACGGCGGCGAATTGTCGCCTTGCCGCCCGTTGAGCCGAAGAGTGCAACAATCCTGTTCGGATTATATGCCTTGACAGTGTCAATAACATTCTCCATACTCAGTCCGTTGTGGGCATAGTCGATGATAACGCTGTAATCACCGCTGACAGGAACAATCTGCATTCTGCCGTCAATGCTCACTCGCATGAACGCCTCCTGCATTTTTTCGCTCGGCACGCCCATCTTCTCAAGCACCGCAACTGCGGCGAGAGCGTTATAGACACTGAAAAATCCCGGCATACTCACCTGTGCGTGCCATTTTCCGCCATTTTTTTTGCAGCAGTCAAACTCTATGCCGAGAAAATCTTCAAGACGCAGAGGATTCACATTTTCAGCATAATAATCACACTTCTCGTCAAGGCCGTAGCTTATCACCTCGCCCTTCGATGCGGCGGCGATGTCATCAAAAAACGCATCGTCACGGTTGGCAACGGTAAGCTCGCTGTGGGCGTAGAGCTGTTTTTTCCAGTAGGCATATTCTTCAAAGGTTTTGTGCTCATTGCCGCCGATATGGTCGGGCGAAAGGTTCGTGAATATGCCTGCAAAAAACTCAATTCCGTACACACGACTCATTTTGAGTCCTATTGACGAAACCTCCATACAGACGGCCTTACAGCCGCCGTCCGCCATTTCACGCAGGATTCTCTGAAGCTCATATGACTCGGGTGTTGTGTTAACAGTCGGCAGCTTTTTGTCGTCATAGAACGCACCTATAGTACCGATAACGCCTGTCTTTATTCCGCAGTTTTCAAGGGCACTTCTGAGAATATAAGTTATGCTCGTCTTGCCCTTTGTGCCGGTTATGCCTATTACTTTGAGTTCCTTTGCCGGGTGGTGAAAGAAATTTGTGCTCATCTGTGCAAGGTCACGGCGAGTATCCGCACTCATAATGACAGTCGCATCCTCGGGCAAATCAAGTCTGCTCTGTGCCAGAAACACACGGCAGCCGAGGTCATAGGCACTTTTTGCGTACTTATGGCCATCCGTAGTCTCGCCCTTAATGCACACAAACACAGTGCCCTCTCTCGCCTTTCTTGAGTCGTAGACTATATCGCATATGTCACACTCGGGATATTCCCCTGTTGTTACAGTACCCTCGAGCAGAGTTTTAAGAAGCATAGTATCTCTCCAATAAGCTACAGATTATTTTTCAAACGGTTTTATCACAAAGCCGAAATTAAGCTTTTTGTCGTCAAGCAACCGAAGCTCCTTTTCGGGGTCGTTATGATACTGAGCTTCACTTATACCCGTCATTCGCCAATCAAGGCTGACAACGGTATCTTCAAGCGGTGTCAGCTCAAAATCATGAGCCGTATCTTCTATCATCTCGGCAGTAAAGTGTTGAGCGTTGAAGCTGAAATGCTCCATACCGAACGGCTCGAAACGCAGTCCGACCCTCTCTCCCGAGACCTCAGCAAAGCGTGTGCCATAATGTGCGCCGTTCTCCTGCGGACAGATGTAATGCTCGAAGTTCTCCGTTGCAGTGGTCTCGAAAAGTCCGAGACGCTGAGAGTTGTGTCTGTCAACATAAGCCTCTCTCGGGCCGTATCCGAAATAGCTGACGCTCTCGCAGTTTTTCGGCATAAAGATCCTGTATCCCATCTTGGGCAGAACGGGGCATTTTTCAATAACCTCGCCGTCAAAGCTCAAAGTAACGGCGCCGTCGGGGGTGAAAGTATAATCAACATCGGCAAATATCACGGGCGGGCATGACGGGCCGCCGATTGAAATCTTCGTGCTGACTTTCACTGCGTCTTCGACTGACTCAGCCGAACAGGAATAGGTCTTTTGCTTTGCGTAGCGGAAGTTCTTGAGTCTCCATTTATCGGACGAACCTCTGTTGTAGCAGGTAGAACGCCATATCTGCGGCTCAACGGGGGAAGAAAGCAGTTCCTCACCGCCGCATTTAATCGAAGAAATTCTTCCGTAAGGCTTATCAAATGTATACTGCACATTTCCTGCGGTGATGACGGCAAAGCGGTCACCGTTTTCAAGAGATACACTGCCCTCTCTCTTTCTCTCAGAAGGTTTGACATCCTTTATGTTAAACTGCTCAAAACCTGTTTCAAAGCCTTTTTCCGCCCACGGTTTATCAACAACCGATACAAAGCTCAATGTGAGCAGGCAGGACGAAAGTGAGCTTATCACATCGGCATCGAACAGCTTTATTGTAGTGCTGCCGAGTGCAGGTGTCGAAAGTGCAGGGGTCGCACCCTCGAGTACAGTCTTTCCGCAATCCGAAACGCTCCATTTAATCGCAATATCCGAGAGGTCAACAAAACGCCTGCGGCTCGTCACGGTAACAGAACCATCACCGTTATACACGGCAGAATACTGCTGATACACTCTTTTCATGTCAAAGTAGCCGGGTCTCGGCGTGCGATCGGGATAAACGAGTCCGTCAACGCAGCAGATACGGCTGTTCGGGAAATCTCCGAAATCGCCGCCGTAATAATAGCGAGCCTTGCCGTTTTCATCGGGCACACACACGGCGTGGTCACACCACTCCCAGATGCAGCCGCCGAAATTGTTGTCATATTTTTCAACAAGCTCCCAGAACGGATAGACATCGCCCGTACTCATCGAGCAGACATATTCGCACATATAAAACGGCTTTGTATACTCTTTATTATTGAGATAATTTTCAATATATTCCGTGCCTGCATACATGCGGCTCTCGACATCGGAAATATCCGCAAAATTCTCGCCCTCGGGCACTGCCTTGAACTCAAGATGCGAGTTTTCGTAATGTATAAGCGCACGGTCATCTCTCGAGCGGATATACTCCGCCATGGCGCGGTGATTGACACCCGCACCCGACTCATTGCCGAGCGACCAGAGCACTACCGAACCGTGGTTCTTGTCACGCTCGAAAAGGCGTTTTGCACGGTCAACATACGCCTCTTTCCATTCGGGTGCAGACGAAAGATAAGACCAACGAGTCCAATCCCATTCGCCCTCCCAGTCATAACCCATACCGTGGTTTTCGATATCGGCTTCATCCGTGAGCATTATGCCGTATTTGTCGCACAGATACAAAAATCTCGGGTCATTGGGATAGTGTGAAGTGCGTATCATATTGCAGTTGGCACGCTTTATGAGCATAATGTCCTCGAGCATATCGTCCACAGTGACAGCATGACCCAAAACAGGATGCGAATCGTGACGATTGATTCCTCGAGCCTTGACCGCTTTGCCGTTGAGCAGGCACACGCCGTTTACTATCTCAAAACGGCGAATCGCAACATCAAGCAGGATTATTTCATCACCGACAGTCAGCCACAGTTCATAGAGCTTCGGCTCTTCGTCATTCCAGAGAACGGGAGACTGAACATCAATTCTTATATTCTCTCCACCCTCTCCCTCGGCTACAGTCTCGCCGCAGGGAGCGACAAGCTTATATTTTACCGAACAGGGTACGCTGAGTTTTAAGTCTATCAAAAGCTTCGCCGAATTGAGATCATCCGAAACATAGCTTTTGACAAACACATCGTCAATGCGTTCTTTACTTCTTGCGAGCAGATAGACCTCACGGAATATGCCCGAGAATCTGAAGCAATCCTGATCCTCAAGGAATGTGCCGGGACACCATTTGACAACGAGCACGGTAAGCGTATTCTCGCCAGGCGTCGCCAAGGCCGTTACATCAAACTCGCTCGTGCAATGCGAAACCTCGCTGAAGCCCACAAAATTACCGTTGAGCCAGACATAAAAACAGGAATCCACACCCTCGAAGTTCAAAAACAGCTCACGGGCGGCTGATTTTTCATCGAGAGTGAAATGTTTTACATAAAGTCCGCAGGGATTCTCATCAGGCACAAACGGAGGATCCGTCGGGAAAGGATATTCGAGATTGCTGTAAAGCGGCACATCATATCCACGGTCGGTATAAGTCTGCCAACTCCTCGGCACGGAAATTTTGTCGAATCCGTCTTTGTATTCGACAGGCTCGCAAAGCACATCCTCAAAGCTCTTGAAAAAGCGAAAATCCCACTCGCCGCAAAGAGAGACGAAGTATTCGGATTCTTCACGCCTGTGTGAAGCGGCACTTTGCTCATCCGCAAACGGGATAAAATAAGAGCGAGGCTCAAGGCAGTTTATATGCAGAGTCTCTAACGATTTGTGATAGCTCGGTGTTTTCATTTTGCACCTCTCGGGGTAGATTTTATACACTGATAATTTTAATGCTTCTGCCCTGCAAAGTCAATATAAACCGACAAAGCGGACAAGTAAAATAAAAGCGGCTTTACCGAAAACACACGGTAAAGCCACATAACTTATAATATAAGATTAACGATAAATTTCACTGCCACGGCAAGCAATGCAGCTCCCGCTGCAACGCCGAACACCTTTGCGGCAATATGCATATTGGTACTCTGTCTGTCGGTTATCCACTTCATTATTGGGCCGAGGCTCTCACTCTTGAGTGAGAAGTCCTTGAAGTGCCAAAGCTCCCGGGTAAAGGCTTCAGGGTTATTTTCATCAACAGTCAAAAGTCTCACACAGCTTCGGCATCCATCGGTATAGGCACGAAAACCTGCCGTCTTATGCTGTGCCATAAATATGCCCTGCGTATATCCGCTAAAGTCATTCAAGTGGTCGTGGCCGAAAAACGCACCAAGTACACCGCCCGACTTTTTCCACGAATAGAACTGTCCGCTGTTTACATCGGGCGGACACGGCCCTTCGCCCAGATAACCCTCGCACCCTTTTTTGAGCATATACCAATTATTCTCCCTCGAACCGAATCCCTTTGCCGCAAAGGGCAGCTCCCAAATGTGTGCCTTGCGTAACAGGTCATACATCTCCGGCACAGGAATGTGCTGAAACACAAATGACGGCATGGGTTTGCCCGAATTCAGCAGACGAAGCTTTTCGCTTTCCGTCTCAAACCACGCTATCTGTTCACGATGAACACAGTCGTATGTTGAAACGCCACTGTCGGGGTAGCGGTTATTGGAATCCAGAAACCACAGGCAAAACTTCGGCGTTTTGCCGTCCGATGAATAGACAAGCTCCTTAAAATCCGCATAAGAGCCTGCCTCGGGAGCTTCATTTCTGATAATGCAGCCGAGCTCCTCATACGCCTTGACAATCTCCGCAGAGCAATCCGGGTCATGCTCATGATTGCCGAGAATGACGGCAACGGGGATATTGCGTCTGAACATCGGCTCACACACGGCATATGCCATCTTCTTAAAATCCTCTTGAGATTTTTTATAAACACCGGCATCACACACATCGCCAAGCAGTACACACAGGTCGGGAGAAAATCTGTCCAGCGAGGCGTTCATCAGCTTTTGCATATCCCGAAATTTGGGACTGTTTGCGTAATCGGCCTTCTCATGGAGATCGCCGAAAAGAAGTATCTTAAATTTTCCGTTCTCATTAAATTTCAGCATTGTATCATCCTCTCGTCTAATTCTACCACAATGCGACAATGTTTTGCAATGCCGACGGTGTTTCTTGACAAAAGAGGTTATATCGGATAAGATGAAACAAATCAAAAAGGAGCAAACAAAAAATGGTAACACACATTGTATTCTGGCAGCTCAAAGAGAGTGCCGAAGGACATTCAAAAAAAGAGAACGCCGAGCACATAAAGCAAATGCTTGAAAATCTCGTCGGCATTATCCCCGGGCTCATCGATGCCAAAGTGGGCATAAACGAAAACGGAAACAAATATGACGCAGTGCTGTACTCTCACTTTGAAAGTTATGATGCGCTCAAGGCGTACGACTCACATCCCGAGCATCTGAAAGTCAGGGCATTTGTCAAGGCAGTCAGAGAAAGTCGTGAAAGCATAGACTTTGAGGAATAAGAAAGTCAACATTTCCCGTGCAACCATAGTTTTTTCACTCCGGCAGCGATGTCGGAGTGTTTTGCTTTGATTTTAGATGTGCCGTTCGCAAAAAATCGGTTCGGCTTTCTCGTGTCGGCGTTGCCGACAGCGGGCAACCGCAATGGTAGTGCCTGCGGTAGCGAAACACAGCAACACAAGGGAACACACCGCTACTCACAGTTGCAGAACTTGTCCTGTCCGTCGTTCCTCTCGTCGCAGAAACTAAATCATAGCAAAAGCCCGACCTCGTTCATAAAGAACGGGTCGGGTTCAGTTTTATTTTAATTGACTTTGTTTTCCGTTTTGGTCTTGTTTTGGCGGCTTCGATAAAAGAACACGGCATTCACGGTGAATTCATGCTCTTTTTCGTCATACTTCCAATTAAACTCGCCGTTATACTTGTCCGCAATGGACTTCATACTTTTCATGCCGAGTCCGTGGAAACCGTCCGAGGTCTTTGTCGTCTTGAGCACCTTGCCGCTCACTATCGGTTTTGTATCGCAGGAGTTGACACAGCTGAACATATCAAAACCGTTAACGAGCTTTATCGTCAGATATATTTTCTTTGCAGCTGATTTTCCCGCCGCCTCAACCGCATTGTCAAGCACATTACTCACGAATGTTATCATATCGGGAGCATCCATGAAAGAAAGATTGGAAGTGGATATGTTGACTTCAAGCGTTATTCCATCGCTGTCACATATCGACTTGTACTTGTTGAGCATCAAATCAAGATAGCGGTTCTTGGTGTTGCCGAACATGGAGTGATATTTTATCTCGCCGTATATGCTGTCTATATATTCATCGACCGCCGGATCGTTCGCCAGTGCTTTTATCGCAACAAGGTGATTCTTTTCATCATGCGTTATGGTTTTGAGCATTTCATTTTGCTGATCCAAAAGTGCATAATAGGTCTTGTCCGCCTGCAATCGCTCGGCCTCACGCTGTGATTTATACAGCTCGTCGAGCTTTCTCGAGGTTCTGCCGTAAAAGACAAAGGTCAAAAACACAGATACCATTATCGCTATACTCGAGCAGGATATGGCCATGCTCAGTACATTTGGCAGCTCATAGCTCGATGAAATCAGCCAGAAAGTATACAATATGGCGATGGATGCCACGGGATATATAAGCAAGAACAGCGGAGTTCTGATCCCCTGTCTGCTCTTGAGATACAGTCCCATATACGCCGCAGCTCTGGTTATGATAAACAGAATTGCCTTGCTCAAAAGCACCATGATGAGGTACATATAAATGTTTGACTGATAAGCCTGTATTCCGCCGTCGGTAACTATTCCCAGAGTGTTGATAACTATGAACTCGGACGCTGTGTTTGATGCCGCTATAAACAGTGCGCTGAGAATCGCACCTCTGATTGTGCAGTCGAAGAACAGCTTTGCGATGAGAAAATCGATAACAAAACACAAAGCGATATTGACTATCGTTGAATCAAACAGCACAAATGACGCAAGTGCAATTGTATACAGTCCGATTCCCACAGCAATGCCCAAAATGCGTTTACCCTTATAAGTAAACAGTTCCTCAAGGAACAGGAAAAGTATCAAAAATTCAAATATATGAGAGAGTGCCGAAACAAAAAACATTTATACCCTTACTGTCCTCCAAAAAAATTCATAAAGCAGTTTCTGAATTCCGACTGCTTTCGATACGCTATCGGGATATCGTAATTACTACACAGCACAAGTCTCGACCTGCTGTAGTCTGTGATATAGTTCATATTGACAATGTAGCTTTTGTGTACACGGAAAAACAGCGGTGAGGCAAGCTGTTCCTCCCATGAATCGATAGAGATATTGGACTGATACACTTTATCGGTAGTTATCACCTGGGTACGCCGACCGGATATTTGCACAAGCACTATGTTCTCCGTGCTCACGCTGACAAACGACTGCCCGTCGTGGACAAAAAAGCGTGTGTTTGCATCAGTAATATTATCTATCGCCTTTTTGAATCCGCTCTTGAAACGCTTGACATCTATCGGCTTCTGAATATACCGAAACGCATTGAGATCCATGGCATTGTCGAGATATTTATCATAAGACGTGATGAAGAATATCACTGTATTTTCGTTTAAATCTTTCAAATGTTTGGCGAGCGTCAGTCCGTCATAGGGCGACATACCTATATCGAGAAAAGCAATGTCATACGCTTTCCCGCTTTTATATAAAACCGTGCAGTCGGTAAAAATATCCACCTTGGCACAAATACTTTTCTCGGTAAGTACACCGCGGACATTATTCTCAATCTCCTCGGCACAAATCAGTTCGTCGTCGCAAATCGCAATTCTCAATCCGCACCACCCCATTGGCAAAACAGATAATCAACAGATAATCGAGCAAAACGAAGTCCGCTTTTGCAATATACATTGTGACATTCATGAGGCAACGCAGAGGGCAATATGTGCAGTTTTGACTAAAATCTGTGCAGTTTTGCAAAACTTATTGACACATTGACTCAAATCAGATATTCTTAAGTTGCCAAAAAAATAAACAGGAAAGGAATGCAGAACCTCAAAAGGGTCACTGCAAAGGTGGCAAAAATGAAAAGCTTAACAAAGAAGATCGTCAACTCCGTTATCTCCCTCGCAAAGCTCAATGTCAAGAATGACATCAATTCAACCGGTTCGCCCTGGTCGTATCAGCCTCGCATTCCCGAAAGCGCAGAAGTTTACAAGAAATGATTTATAAACTGTCTGTCCGTTTGACCGCCTTTTTACAGGCACACGGATACTTACAGGATGCGGAAGAAGAGATCGTAGCTTACGGTCTCTTTTCTTTGCTATCCAAATTGATGTACGCCGCCATCTGCCTTACGATAGGGTTCTGCTTCAGACTGCCACTTGAAAGTATGCTGTTTTATGCCGCATTTCTTCTTGTTAAAAAATACGGCGGTGGATTCCACGCCTCAACCGAGTGGCGGTGCATGATAGTATCCACGCTCTCCATTCTTCTGGCAGTGAGGTTCATCCACGCCGTGCTCCTGTCGCCCTTTGTAGCTAAAATCGCCATAGCCGCAACGGTGCTCGCATCGGTCATCATCTGCCTGCTCTCCCCCGTTGCCGCAAAGGAAAAGGAGTTGGACGAAGGCGAAATCAAACGCTATAAAAAATATTCGATAATCATCACTTTGTCTGTTCTGACGGCGGCGATGGTAACATTCGCACTCAAGTTTTACCGAATCAGCACACCGCTGTGCACCGCACTTGTGCTCGAGAGCATAATGGCATCGCTCGGCAAGCTGTCACTCAGACAAAAAAAGTGAATATCAAAAGCAGCTTTGCACATTTTCACAACAAACCTTACTCAACGAAAAGAGTAAGGTTTTTATTTTTTATTATAAAGGATTATAGCATATAAAACGCAGTTTCGTCAACATCTGAGCATAAAATTTAAAATCCGCCGTTGTCATAAGTATACACTTCCGTGCAGTTTTTGACAAGGTCATCG
>CAZFZW010000036.1:0-10895 GCA_964523465.1 uncultured Clostridium sp.
CAGGATGAGGTCACCAGTTCGAATCTGGTTAGCAGCTCCAAAAAAATTCCGTTCACAAATGTGGACGGAATTTTTTTACTTATTAACTCTTCATTCTTTACTGAAAAAGCGAAAGTTGTATCGAAATCAAAAAAAGATGCTGATTGCTTCCATTAACACTGCAAAAGAGAATATGAAATGAATTGCAACTCGATGTACTTGGTAATTACATTTACGGTTATCTCGGTGAAAACAAGACGAATTTTCATCCGATCCGCAGAATCGGCATGTAATTCTGCAAAGCAAGTGTGCAATCGACAGGTGTATGTAACCACGCTTGGTGTGTTGATTACATACCGACTTCGCCGAATCGCATCCAACACTTTGTGTTGATTATATGCTGCAACAAGTTGCGAATTATATTCAAGACTTCGCCTTGATTTTTTGTTAGCCCAATATCTGTCAGCACTTCTTCGGAAGTGCTTTATTTTTTATCCATCTGAAGTGCTGACAATCGGACTATTATAATATGTATAGCAAATCGCAGACCGAAAGAGGCTGAATGCGGTGCAAATAAGCGGTGACACATCTATTTACAAAACAGATGTTTCGGTAGTATAATATGTGATATAAAACGCAAGCTTAGTCGGGAGGCTGGCAAGTTGAAATTGAATGACCCAATACCTAAAATAGATTTTTCTTTGCCGCAGGTGTCCGTCGGAGAAAACGGCGAACGACTTGTTGATTTGACGAAATGCAGTGACAAAATAGTTGCGGCGCCGGCTTATTATGCCGACGGGATACCGGGTGCTGTGAATGAATGTCTTGCCAGAGAGACTGTGGCAAAGAAACTTGTCGAAGTTTCCGAAAGGTTGCCCGAGGGCTTGAAAATAAAAGTGTTCGATGCGTGGAGACCTTTTGAAGTTCAAAAGTTTTTGTATGAACAATACCGTGCAATTGTCAGAGCGGATAATCCGAATTTGACCGAACTGGAATTGGAGAATGAAACGCAGAAGTTTGTTTCGTTGCCGCAAAGGGATGTTTTTGCTTCGCCGGTTCACTCGACAGGCGGAGCGGTGGACTTGACACTGATTGATAAACACGGCAACGAACTTAATATGGGCACCGCTTTCGATGCCTTTTCCGAACAGTCGAACACGGCTTATTATGAGTATACTTCTTCGCCCGACAGCGAAGCAAGGGAAAACCGCAGACTGCTTTATAACCTTATGATACAAGCAGGCTTTACTAATCTCCCCACCGAGTGGTGGCATTTTGACTACGGCGACAAATTCTGGGCGCATTATTCGGGTGGCTTGGCAATTTACGCAGGTATATTTTGAGGAGAACGGGTATGAAAAAGCGAAAGATACGAAAGAATCTCAAGACGGCGACTATAATGCTCGCATCGGTGACTACGGCAGTCTGGCTCGTGCTGATAATCGTCAAATATTTTATCAGCGGAATGGAACCTGTTGAACTGTTCGATGACATAGTGTCAAATATACTCGGCATATTGCCTCCGATAATCATATTTAACTTTGCCTATGAGTATGTCACAAAGGACTATATGGCGGATGAAATATCGGAGGAGATAACCCAGACGCTTATGAGCAATCCCAGTGCCCTTGATGCTTTCGACAAGGATATAAAGCGTGAATTTGTCAAGTCTACGATATCCTCACTTGTCGGTGCGGAGAAAATAGATGCTGTCTATGGTGCAATAGAACCGTATCTTATCTATCAGCACAACATCAGGTCGCTTTTTGAGTATACGATTGAGATACGCAATTTCAAACCCGAGCAGGAGAAAGACTCCTCGTGGGATATGTTCGAGGCACCAAGCTATTATAAGGTCAAAGAAAAGTTTTCCTGCCGAAAGCTGCTCACCGGTTATGCACCGAAAACGAATGTGTTCAAGATTGGTTTTTTCAGTAATTTAAGCCGTCTTGATAACGAGTTAAAAAATCAAAATTTCATCTTCCGTGAAAATCTCTGTGTATCGGAGCAGGCACTCGAAAGACTTTCATCAAAGACTGACAGTGAAAAGCTCGATTATGCAGTAAACAGTATGAAGCTCAATGTGTTCCTCAACAATATCAAGGCGGAGGTTACACACTGCTCGATAGATGAAAACGGCATAATAATCGACCTCAAAACCGCTGAGTTTATAAATTCCAACGATGAGATAAAGCTCGACATCGGATTTTATATGCCGCAGCTCAAGAAAAACTGTGAGTTCCTCGTCTCGATAACCGAGCCGACATTTGAGCCGAAGATAAACCTTATATATGATGAAAATACAATGAATGTGCGTACATATCCGTTTCTCAACGAAGAGGCGGATTTGCTTGAGAGGGCAAGCCAGATGCCGGGGGAGGTGTCCATAGCGCCGACAGGTTGGATATATCCGATAAAAGGTGTCGTGTTCATAGTTGATGAATTGAAATGATTTTTGAGGGCAGACTTTTTGCGGTCTGCCCTGCTTTTCTTGCTCACCTGCGGCTTGTTGACAAGCAAAAGAATGAATGTTATTATGTTATTATCATATTGCCATTAGAGCGGAGTGAATTTATGGACAATGCAATCTGGCTTGTCGTGCCGTGCTATAATGAGCAGGAAGTGCTCCCTGAGACTTCGTCACAGCTCAAAACAATAATGCAAAACTTAATCACTGTCGAAAAAATATCACCTCAGAGTAAGATAGCATTTGTCAACGACGGCTCAAAGGACGATACATGGAACATAATTTCCGATCTGTGTGCTGCGGACAATATTTTTGTCGGTATTGATTTGTCGAGAAACAGGGGACATCAGAACGCACTTTTGGCAGGACTTATGACCGCAAAGGAGTATGCCGATGCCGTGATAAGTCTCGATGCGGATTTGCAGGACGATGTCAACACCATCGAGAAGATGATAGATAACTATCTTTCGGGCGATGATATTGTTTACGGCGTGCGTTCGTCAAGAAAGACCGATACATTTTTCAAGCGTTTTACTGCCGAAAGCTTTTATAAATTTATGTCCGTTATGGGCGTCGATATTGTTTTCAATCATGCGGATTACCGCCTGATGAGCCGCCGTGCGCTTGAGGCGCTCGGTGAGTTCGACGAAGTCAATGTGTTTCTTCGGGGCATAGTTCCGCAGATAGGTTTTAAGACTTCGACTGTTGAATATGAGCGTCGTGAACGCTTCGCGGGGGAGTCCAAGTATCCGCTCGGGAAGATGTTGGCGTTTGCCTTTGAGGGTATAACATCGTTTAGTATTCGACCGCTGAAAATGGCAATCGCACTCGGCGTGTTTTCGCTTATGGTCTGCCTTGCGATGGTTATTTACTGCATTGTCAGGAAGATAACGGGTCAGGTAATTGAGGGCTGGGCGAGCATAGGTGCATCGGTCTGGGCACTCGGCGGACTTCAACTGTTTATGCTCGGCGTTATCGGTGAATACATCGGAAAAATTTATATCGAGACCAAGCACCGCCCGAAATATATTATCAGCTCTGTTGTCATTGACGGTAAAAAGCTTCAAAAGTAATTGATATGACGGCAAAACTGTGGTAAAATTAAATTATAATAATGAAAGGATGTAATTGATATGACAGAGATTACAAAAGATATGCTTATCGGAGATATTCTTGACGCTGACAGAGGTACTGCAAAGTATTTCCTCGAAATGGGTATGCACTGCCTCGGTTGCCCTGCATCGAGAGGCGAGAGCGTCGAGCAGGCCTGCATGGTTCACGGTGTGGATGTTGATACCCTTGTTGCCGAGATCAATGAGTATCTCGCAAACAAGTAAGTGATTACGCTGTCACCACGCCTGAAAACGGCGTCTGATATGGTACGCAAGGGCGTGGTCGTTGCCGATATAGGTACCGACCACGCCTATCTTCCGTCATACCTTGTTTTGAACGGTGATTGCCCCCGTGCGCTCGCCTGTGACCTGCGTCGAGGGCCGCTTGAGAATGCAAGGGAGACACTTTTGCGGTATCATATCGAGGAAAAAATCGAACTCAGATTATCCGATGGTCTTGACGAGCTTTCGGCAGGGGATGCCGATGATATAATTATGGCAGGTATGGGCGGAACGCTCATCGCACAGCTGCTCGAACGCACCGAATGGATAAGAAATAAAAATATCCGACTCATTCTCCAACCCATGTCTCATGCCGAGGATGTCCGTGCCTTTTTGTGCAAAAACGGATTTGCTGTGCTTGAGGAGCGTACCTGCGTTGATGACGGGCGAATGTATTGTGTCATCTGTGCGGAGTATTCCGGCGAAAGCTGTGTCTTTCCCGAGGGTTATGAGTTTTACGGAAAGTTGTCGCCCTGCGACCCGATAGCACAAAAGCTTGTCAAAAAACAGTATGACAGGCTCAAAATCAGAGCCTCATCCTTGCGTAAGTTCGGAGCGAATCCCGAAGAGGCGTTATATTGTGAAAACGCCTGCAGAGGAATAGAAGAATTTTTTGAACGGGGGAGAAAAGATGGCTGATGTCGGTAAGATTTTTGATGCGTTGAATGTGTTTTGCCCATTTGAAGTTCATGAGCCGTGGGATAATGTCGGTATTCTTGTTGGCGAGAGGGCGGCAGAAGTCCGAAAAGCAGCTGTTGTGCTCGATATAACAGCCGATGCGGTGAAACAGGCACACGCTCTCGGTGCCCGGCTTGTAGTCAGTCACCACCCCGTGATTTTCAATGCGATTAAAGCTCTCGAACCGAGTGACCCCGTGTATCTGCTTGCAAGCTTTAATATGAACGCCGTCTGTGCTCACACGAATCTTGACTGTGCCGACGGCGGTGTTAATGATGTACTTGCCCGTTGCCTTGAACTTGAGAATGTGGAGAAAGTGCTCTCAAATGAGGCCGAAACGCCTATCCTCAGAACAGGCGAGCTTAAAAGTGAACTTTCCACGGAGGCGTTTGCACGCTATGTCGGCGAAAAGCTCGGCTGCCATGTGCGGTTTGCAGACGGCAAAAGAATAATTAAAAAAGTTATGCTTTGCGGTGGCGCAGGCGGCGAATTTTTTGCCGATGCGGCAGCTTACGGCTGTGAGGCACTTGTCACGGGCGAAATTAAGCACCATGAATTTCTTGCAGCCTCTGCCTGCGGAGTGACAGCGGTTGAGGCAGGACATTTCGAGACCGAAAACCCCGTGGTGGATGTGCTTAAATGTTATCTTGAACAGGCTGTCCCCGAGGTCGAATTTTTCACACTCCCTGTTGGACCGCCGACGAGATTTGTATAAAAGTTTGGAGTTTTACTTATGCCGCTTGACGGATTTACATTACATTTTTTAACCGAAGAGCTGTGTCATGATATAGTCGGATGCAGAGTCGAAAAGGTGCATCAGCCATCGAAAGATGAGTTGGTGCTACATTTGCGTGACAGAAACGGAGCGAAAAAACTGTTCCTGTCCGCCTCTGCAAACAGTCCGAGACTGCACTTGACCGACCGTGCGCCGGAGAATCCCTCTGTGCCGCCGATGTTTTGTATGCTCATGCGAAAACATCTGTCGAGCGCACAGATAACCGCAGTCAATCAAAACGGACTTGACCGTGTGGTTTCAATAGACTTTTCCGCCACCAATGAACTTGGTGACAGGGTGAGCCTTACTCTCTATGTTGAGATAATGGCGAAGCACAGCAATATTATACTCGTCTCCGAGCAGGGCAGAATAATCGATGCCGTCAAGCGTATCGACTGTACGCAGTCGTCAGTGCGGCAGATTTTGCCCGGCGGCGAATATCACGATCCGCCTGCTCAAAATAAGCTGGATTTGCTTGAATGTTCTGCACAGGATGTCGCACAGGCGGTGTTTTTGCAGTCGTCAAAAATGCTCTCGTCAGCGTTGCTCAGCACGGTTGAGGGTGCATCTCCGCTTGTGTGCCGTGAAATTGCCGAAATGAGTGGCGGCGATGTGCAGACTGCGTGTGCGGATGAAATGCAGAAAATGCGTGTCTCAGCCGCACTTGATAAGATAAAGCGAAGCCTTGAGGAAAATTCGGGTATGCCGACCGTTCTAAAAGACGAATCGGGCAAACCGTTTGATTTCTCTTTCTTCGATATTCGTCAGTACGGCTCGGCTTATGCGGTGTTGAACTTTGACAGTTTTTCTGAACTTCTCGATGAATTTTACAGTGAGAGGGACAGAATCGACCGCACACGCCAACGCTCTGCCGACCTTCAAAAACTTCTGAGCAGTCTGACTGCGAGGATAAGCCGCAGACTCAACAATCAGCGTGCGGAACTTTCCGCCTGTGCGGATAAGGAAGAACTGCGAATAAATGCAGAACTTATCACGGCGTATCAGTATACGCTCGAAAAAGGCGCACTTTTTTATGAAGTCGCCGATTATTACAATGAGAACAAGCCTCGCCGTATTCCTGCCGACCCTGCACTGACACCGAGTGCCAATGCGCAGAAATATTATAAGGAATACCGTAAAGCAAAGACTGCCGAGCAGATGCTCGCAACGCTTATCGAACAGGGTGAAGCGGAGCTTCAGTATATAGATTCCGTTTCAGATGCTCTCAGCCGTGCCGCAGGTTTCGGCGAGATAAACGAGATTCGTTGTGAACTTGCCGCCTGCGGATATTTGAAACGAAAGAGTACGAGCGGTAAAAAAGGTCTGCAAAAGCCGAGCACCCCTATGGAATACCGCTCGAGCGACGGAATAAAAATACTTGTCGGCAGAAACAATGTGCAGAACGATAAACTATCGCTTAAAACTGCGGCAAAGAGTGATGTGTGGCTTCACACGCAGAAGATTCCCGGTTCTCATGTTGTGATTTGTGCCGAGGGCGGCGACGTTCCCGAGACTACTCTGATTGAGGCGGCTCGCCTTGCGGCTTATCACAGCCGTGCAAGGGAATCGGCAAATGTCCCCGTGGATTACACTCTCGCCAAAAACTTAAAAAAACCTGTCGGAGCAAAGCCTGGCAAGGTTATATATCATGTTTATAACACTCTCTATGTAACGCCCGACAAGGACGAGGCTGAAAAGCTGGAAGCTAATCAATAAGACTTAACAGCCACACGATACTGCTTATCGGAGCGGGGGCAAAAGAGAGAAAAACTTCATATTTTTCCGGCAGCGACAGATTTACGGTCGCTGCCGTTTTTTCGTTTATATTTATTTCGAGCGTTTTTTCATTGTGAGCGAGTGCTACGGTGCTTTGCTGTTCGCCGAGTGTCATTTTTCGGCTTTCGCTGTCCGCTATTGATATGCCAAGGGCAAGACCCGTTATGGATAAAATACATACGCAGCAGACAAAAAATCGCTTGATTAACTCCGTTAGAGAGGGGACGCTTTTGCATTTTTGCTTCATTTTTATCACCCGAATGTTTTTGTGCTTAGCTTTCCCCGTCGGAGAGGGAATATTCATCGAGGATTTTTGCAATAGCCGTGCCGACAAGTCTGCCTGAATATGCTGCCTCGTCGAGCGTGTTTGCATCACTGCCCATTTCAAGCAGAAGATTGCAGTGAGAAAGATTCATGTTGTATTTTCGTTGTGCAAAGAACACGGGCCGCATAAGCCCGGGGTACATCGTCTCGCAGGTCTGCTGAAGTTTCAGTGCGAATCGCAGATTATATTCCCAGTCGGGGAAGTCCGTCACCTTGCCCTCCTCGGCACCCGTGATTATCATTATCTGTGCTGCTTTTTTGCCGTTTATTTCGGCGGTGGGTTTTATCTTGTTGCCGTTACTCAGATGTATCGCATCCCTGTGAATGTCGAGTACCACCTGAATTGATGGGTATTTTTTTAGATATTCTTCAACACTCTTTTTAGAGTGGTCATATGCACCCGTGTATTTTTTGTCATGTATCTGCGTGTCGTGGATGACTTTGTAGCCTGCATCTTCAAGCATTTTTGTTATTTCGTCTCCGACACGCACCATATTCTTTGCGTTGCTTTCACTGCGCCCCGTGTAACTGTTTGTATAAAATCCACGGTCCAACAGCTCGTATCCCTCTGTCGTGTGCGTGTGGAATATCAGCACCGCAGGCTGACTTTTGTCAACCGTTTTCAAGTCAATCGGTTCTTTGAGTACCTTTTCGATGTTTATCGATTTTGTGGCGGTTGCGTTTTTTACGCAGACATTTTTGTATGTATTTGTGGCGTTTGCCTTGCCGTACTGCGTTTCGACGATTTTTCCGTCGCTTTTGTCACTGCTGTGTGCAGCCTCAAATTCAGCCGCCAGTGCCGCAATGTCGGCAGGCGTAGCTTTTATGTCCACGCTTTTTTCGCTTTTTTGCGTGTTGCTCTCCTGCGTGTTTTTGCCTTGAGTATTCGCTACTGCCTGGACTGTGCTCTCTGTGGTGTCAGTGTGGGACACGATGTCCTTTATGTATTCGACCCCACCCTCGGGCATGGCAAGTCCGGCACTTATTAGAACAAGCTGCCGTGAGCCGATCCCGCAGAAAAGCAGTACCGCGGCCAGTGTAAATGATACTGCCATAGCCGGTACACCGCCTGCGAATTGCGACAGGCTGAAAGTGCGGTATATTTTTGTTCGTTTACGCTTTTTCATGTTGAGTTCGGATGCCCTCGCTTTCCTTTGACTGTGAAATACATATTCAAAAATGTTTCAAAATATTCTCTGCCGGATTGAAAGCAACTGAATATTCATTGCATAGTATATTGATTTTAGAAACAAAAAATACTTTTGCAACACCCGTCGCAACAAAAATAATCGCAAGGCAGAATTAAAACGACGGTTTTTCAACATTTTCCACAGAGTTTTCCACATTGTTAAGCGATTTACTTTACAAATCGGGAATATTCAAAGGCGTGAATATTTTCTCCGATATTCATTCTGTTTAAGGGGTAAACAGTGCTTATTACATCATCTAATCGCCGTGATGTGATAAACAGAAACACTACGGCGATTGCAAGCACGGCGACCGCCGCCCACAGACGAAAGATATATTCGTTGCTGTTTTTCATTTTTTTCACATCTTTCTCCTTTGTTTTTGCGTCTATATTTTTTGTCTGCGGAGCTTTAAAATTTAAGAGAAATTTATCCTTTTTTGTAATAACGCTTGACTGTCGAGAAAAGAGGGTATATAATACTTTTGAACAAATGTTCGGAAAGGAGACCTGGCGGTGGACAGGCGAATAATATTGCATTGCGATCTCGACAATTTCTTCGCTTCGGTGGAATGTACATTTGCGCCGGAACTTAAAAGTGTACCCATGGCAGTGTGTGGAAGTGAGAGCGACCGTCACGGCATAGTCCTTGCGAAAAATCAGCTCGCCAAAAAAGTCGGGATAAAGACTGCACAGACTGTCTGGCAGGCGAAAAAACTCTGTCCCGAACTTGTCTGCGTGCCGCCGCATATGAACGCTTACCGTGAATTTTCACGCAGAGCGAGGGAAATATATCTTCGTTACACCGACCTTGTCGAGCCGTTCAGTATAGATGAATGCTGGTTGGATGTGACAGGCAGTACCATGCTCTTTGGCACGGGTGAGGAGATAGCACGAAAAATTTCCGCCGATATGAAAAATGAGCTGGGTATAACCGTATCCGTCGGGGTCAGCTTTTGCAAGTCTCTTTCAAAGCTTGCGAGCGATATAAATAAGCCCGACGGAATTTTTGTTGCCGATATGGACAGCTATAAGCAGAAACTTTATCCCCGTGATGTCACCGAGCTTATGGGTGTCGGCGGCTCGTCAAAGGATAAGCTCCATTCCGTCGGTATTTTTACGGTGGGCGACTTGGCGGTGGCTCCTATAGAGCTTGTAAAACAGCTGCTCGGCAAGTCCGGCGAATATCTTCACAATGCCGTCAACGGACTTGACTTCGACCCTGTTCGCCGCTACGGCGATGCACCCGCACCCAAAAGCATCGGACGAAGTGTCACGCTGCGTGAAGATACTTCGGATATTTCAAAAGTCCGTTCGGTTTTCGCTGAGCTTGCCGATGACATTTCTTCAAAGCTTCGCCGTGAGGGCATGATAGCCGCCGCCGTTCAGGTGCAGATAAAAGATAATACATTTAAAGTCGCACAGTATCAAAAGCGTATGGAATGCCCGACACGAATAGCCTCCGAACTTTTAAAGACCGCTATGGAACTCGTTGCCTCAAATAATGCCTTGAAGGTGCCGGCACGCCTCGTGGGATTTACTGCCTGTGAGCTGCTCGATGAAAACGGGGGAGTTCAGCTCTCTTTCGGCTTAGATCAAAAGCACGCAGATGAACTGGAGCTGCTCGGCGGCCGTGTGGATGAATTGAAGAAAAAGTACGGAAATGCGATAATAAAGCGTGCATCACAACTTTAAAGTGTATATTTAGAACTAAACATAAATTTTTATATATTTTTCGACTGAAAAGAGCGAAAAAAATGATGAACTTGCACTAAAAAATGTTGACAAATTTTTTTTATTTGTTATGATAAGAAAGATGATACTTACCTGAGAGGTGAAATATGGGCGGTGAACTCGGTTCTCTGAGTGATGAACAGCTTTGCTCCCTTGCAGCTTCAGGCGATGATAACGCCATGGCGGAGCTGATTCAGCGGATAACTCCGCTTGCCGGGGCAAAAGCGGCAATGTATAACAGCGGCGATGTTCATCGTGAGGATCTTTTTCAGGAGGGTATGATGGCGTTCATAACCGCTGTCAATACCTACGACCCCGAAAAAAATGCCTCTTTCAAAACTTATGCGGGTGCGTGTATAAACAATCGCATAATTTCGGTTCTGCGTAGCAGAAATTCGGCAAAAAACATTCCTGTCGGTATGATGAGCAATCTTGACGATGGGGAAGAGTTTGAGGATTTTGCGGCAGATCCGCAGAATATCTACTCTGCCAAGGAAGAGGATGCCCATTTTGAGCGGCTTCTTCTTAAAAAACTCACCGAGCTCGAACACAGCGTCCTTTTGCTGAGGACTGAGGGGATGA
>CAZFZW010000037.1:0-10863 GCA_964523465.1 uncultured Clostridium sp.
TTAAGCTCTTTTTTCGGGTCAGCAGCGGGGTCTGCGCTGTACTCATCCATAGGGATGTAGCCGGCGTGCTTTCTGCCGATGTCAACCTGAATTTCTGTGGGCGAGAAGCCCATAACAACGCCGATAACCTTCTGATCGTTGTTCATGTTGCTCAGCGACTCCTCAAGAGCCTTGGAGAAATCGTCTGCTTCTTCGGAAGGCACCTCCTCCGCCGGCTGTGCGGAAGCTGCGACTTCTTCGAGCTTGCCGGCAGCCGCCTCAGCGACATCGGTCTTACGCTCGACTGCGCCTTCCTCAAGCTCTTTGGATTGTTCGTTTAAAATTTCGGACATGTTACAAAGTACCTCCTTTATTATGCACGCAGGGGTTGATGCCCCCGCAGTAACGCCGATAACCTCGCAGTGCGAAAAATCTATCTTTTTCACATCTGCCGACCGCTCGACAAGATATGTCGGGCAGTTGTGCTCGCAGACCTGTTTAAGCTTTGCGGTGTTGGAGCTTTGCGAGCCGCCGATGATTATCATCATATCAACTCTCGTTGAAAGCTCTGCCGCTTCGCTCTGCCTGTCCTGCGTAGCATTACATATTGTATCAAAAACATTTGCATTTGTACATAGTATTTTTATTATTTTTAAGGATTCCTGCCATTCTTTTACGCTGAAAGTCGTCTGAGAGACTATTGTTATTTTCTTTTCGGAATATTCGGGATGATTTTCAAAAATATTGCGAAGCTCATTCGTATTTCTGAAAGTATAACATTCTCCCTTGCAGTGACCCATGATACCGATGACCTCCGGGTGTCCGCTGTCTCCGGCTATGAGCACAGGCGTATCTGCGGAGGAATTTTCCCTAACTATTTTATGTATCTTTTTGACAAACGGACAGGTCGCATCGCATATTTCGGCACCCGTGCGCTCGAGGCTCTCATACACGCTCGCCGCCACTCCGTGAGTACGGATAATGACAGTTGAGCCGGCAGTTGCCTCAAGAGGCGAGTCAATAACCCTGACTCCCTTGCCCTCAAGATCCTCTATTACGACGGGATTGTGTATCAACGGCCCGAAGGTCATAACCTTTGTACCCTTGTCAACAAGCTCATAGGTAAGCTCTACCGCTCTGTTTACGCCGAAGCAGAACCCGGCGGTTTTAGCTAATTCAATTCTTTTCATGTCCCAGCTCGGCAAGGTCGCTTATCTTACCCATAATAAGGCGTGCCGCATCCTTTATTTCACTCATATTCGACTCGTCGCTGAGTCCCAGCTCCTCATAGGGAATAACCTCACCGAAACGCACGGTTATCTTCTTTCTGAAGCCGCTCTTTCCCTCATAATAGATACTTGCAGGCAGAACATCGGCGTGGGTGGCCTTTGCTATGAGTGCAACACCTGCTTTTGGGGGCAGCATCTTTCCGTTGGGGTCTTTAGAGCGTGTACCCTCGGGGAATATACCGAGCACCTTGCCCTCGTTGACAAGACGGATAGCATAGTTGAGCGAACGCTGGTCGCCCGTGCCTCTGCTGACCGGAAAAGCGTTGAAATGGCGAAGCAGCCACGAGGCAGGCTTGTTGAGATTGAACAGCTCAAGCTTTGCCATATAATGTATCTTGCGAACTCTTGCCGCAACAAAAAGGCCGGGATCATAGGAGTTGCGGTGATTCGAGGCTATGATAAGTCCACCTGTCTGGGGAACATTTTCACGGCCGATATATGTAGTTCTGAAAATAATTTTTGAAAGCGGATGAAATACGGCTACGACCGCATCATAAAACTTTCTGTCTCTTGTGTTGTCATAATCAAATGACTTGCCCTTAATCTTCGGTTCCATCAAAGCTTCTCCTTGATAACATTTTTAATTTTCTCTATTGATTCCTCGAGGTTGAGTTCGGTCGTGTCCACCACTACCGCATCGTCAGCCGCCTTGAGCGGTGCAACAGCTCGATTGGAATCATTATAATCCCTTTGTTTCATTTCTGCAAGTACATTTTCATAATCCACCTGCTCGCCCTTTTCCACAAGTTCCTTATAGCGGCGCTGCGCCCTCGCCTCCGCTGAGGCTGTGAGGAAAATTTTGACCTGAGCGTTGGGCAAAACTACAGTACCTATGTCCCTGCCGTCCATAACGCAGTCGTTGTTTGCGGCAATATTCTGTTGAAGTCCGAAAAGGAATTCACGCACCTTCGGCACGGCGGAAACCTTGGATGCCGCCATCGATGCCTCGGGAGTTCTGATGAAAGCCGAGACATTTTCTCCATTGAGGAACACCGCCTGCTCGCCGTTTTCATATTTAAGTTCAACCGAAATGTCCACAAGGCTCGCCGCCACAGCTTCGGGGTCATCGGTATTCGTGCCTGTCCTCAGTGCATTGAGACCGACCGCACGGTAAAGTGCGCCCGTGTCAACATAGATAAACCCCAACGCCTTTGCCGCCTGTCTCGAAATGGTGCTCTTGCCTGCACCGGCAGGCCCGTCTATTGCAACATTTATTGCCATATTATTCTTTCCTTTCTTATTGTGCCGCACTCTCGCCTGCCAGATGGCCGGTGGAGAACGCTATCTGCAAATTAAATCCGCCCGTGTAGGCATCAACATCTATCACTTCACCCGCAAAATACAGACCTTTGGTGAGCTTGGACTGCATTGTTTTAGGGTCTATCTCCGAAGTTTTAACGCCGCCCGAGGTAACTATCGCTTCCTCTATCGGGCGAAAATCCGTGACGGTGACCGTAAAGTGCTTGAGCAGATTCACAAGTCTTGCACGCTGTTCACGGGTGACGGAATTTACCTTTGTGTCCATCGGAATACCCGAAAGCGAGACTATTACGGGGACAAGCTTTTTGGGCAGCAGGAAATTTAATGCATTGATAAAATTTCGGTTGTTGTTCTCGCTGAAATCCCTCAAAACTCTTGCATCGAGCTGCTGCTCGGAGAGCGCCGGCTTTAAGTCGATGATTATCTTATAACGCCCTCTCTCCATCTGCCGCATATGCGAGCTTGCCGAAAGTATCATCGGCCCCGACACACCGAAATGAGTGAAAATCATCTCACCGAAGTCGGAATATATCTGCTTTTTCGTTTTGGTATCCTCAACAGAAATCGCAACATTTCTCAGCGACAGACCCTGAAGTCTCGAGCAGAATCCCTCATGTGCCTCAAGCGGCACAAGAGACGGTTTGGGAGCGATAACCGTATGTCCCGCCTCCTCGGCAAGTCTGTAGCCGTCACCGGTCGAGCCGGTCTGCGGATAAGATTTTCCGCCCGTTGCGACGATAACACGCTCGGCATATATCCGCTCGCCCGACTGTAGGACGGCACCTTTAACCTCAGAATCCTCGATTATCAGGCTCTCCGCTCTGCCGCAGATTATATCGACCCCTGCTCTCTTTGCCGCAAAGAACAGTGCATCGACTATATCCGCCGCCCTGTCGGACTCAGGGAACACACGGTTGCCCCTCTCGGTCTTGAGCGGCACACGCTCGCCCTCGAAGAAATTCATCGTGTCCTGCGGCATAAAGCGTGAAAACGCACTGTAAAGGAATCTTCCGTTCACCGGCACTGCCGCAATCAGGGCGTTGAGATCGGCACAGTCATTTGTGACATTGCACCTGCCCTTACCTGTTATCATTATTTTTCTTCCGACTTTTTCATTGCGCTCCAAAAGCACAGTGTCACAGCCGTTTTTTGCGGCGGTTATTGCGGCGGTAAGTCCTGCCGCCCCTCCGCCTATTACAAGCACCTTAGGCATAGTTTACCTCTTTATATAATGTATTGTCAGTCCTCGTGGGTACGGTATATCTGATACTCGTCCCAGATGTTTTCAAGCGAATTTAAGTTGTTGTAGACTTCCGTACTCTTCTCCCTTGCGGCGGCGGCTATCAACGCATTGATAAGGCTTAGCGGCGCAACAAGCGAATCGACGAAAGAGACCATATTGCTCCTTGCAAGCAGAAGATGCGTTGCAAACGGTGCAATGGGTGAATTTTCGCTGTCGGTGACGGAAATCACCGTCGCTCCCCTGTCCGAAATAAACCTGAGCATATTGACCGTCTGATTGGAATATCTCGGGAAGCTTATCGCAATGCACACATCTTCGCTGTTTATCCTGAACGCCTGGTCAAAAGCCTCGCCTGTACCGGCAGGGTCAATAAGAGTAACACTGTCATAAACGAAATTAAGATAAAACGCCGCAAAGCTTGCAAGCGATGCCGCACTTCTGACCCCGAGGACATAGATGTGCCTGGCACGGTTTATAGCCTCAACACTCGCATTGAAAGCCTCTCTCGAGGTGTGCTCACGGGTCTCTTTGATAGTCTCGATGTCCGAAGTCAGCGCATATTCGAGCATATCGCCACTGTCACCTGCGGCTTTCATTCGCTGAACACTCGTCAGACGGCTCTTGACGACCTCCTGCAGATTCTTCTGAAGCTGAGGATAACCTGAAAAGCCGAGCTCGGATGCAAAGCGCACAACCGTGGACTCACTAACCCCCACCGTCTCGCCGAGTTTTGCCGCAGTCATAAACGCCGCCTTGTCATAATTTTCACTTATGTAATCCGCTATCCTTTTGTGTCCTTTCGACATTGACGGATAGCAGCTTTCAATTTTAGTCAATAACTGCTTTGTCATATAGTACACCTTATTCCATTGGCATATGTAAAGTCATTGTATCACACGCAATATGCAAATTGCAAGCACCGCAGGCAAAAAATGCAGGAATCCCTGCATTTCTCCAAAAGGATTGACTTAAAAGAGTTTTTTTCTTATAATTTAAAGGTTATAAGTATTGTTTAAGGAGCTGCTTTTATGAAAGATTCCCACGTACTTTGGTACAACAAGCCTGCCGAAGCATGGACTCAGGCACTGCCTGTCGGCAACGGCACTCTGGGTGCAATGATTTACGGCAAGGTAAAAGAGGAGACTGTATCGCTCAATCACGATGAGCTGTGGACGGGACATCCGAAAGATACTGTACCCAAAGGGGCAAGAGCAGCTTTTGAAAGTGCCCGCACGTTGGCACTTGAGGGCAAACTGCGTGAGTCGCAGGATGTAATAGAATCCGACTTTATGAGCGTGTGGAGTCAGGCTTATCTGCCGCTCGCCGACCTCGTTTTGAAATTCGACGGCTCCAACCGCAAATCCGACTACAGGCGTTCTCTCGACCTTGACACGGCAGTTGCAAGTGTATCGTATCGTCAGGGCAAACGCACAATGCACCGTGAAATATTGTCATCCTACCCCGACAAACTCATAGCCGTACACCTCACCTGCGAGGGCGGCACTTTCGGCGTGACGGCAACGCTCCCCTGTCAGCTTCGTCACAAAGTAGAAGAAGAAAACGGCCTGCTTGTTTTAAGCGGCGAAGCACCGAGCGAAAACAATAAGGATAATCAGTCCGCTCACCAATATTACAGCGAGGTTGACAGCGAAAGAGGTATGCTCTTCACCGCAGCCCTCAGAGCCGACACCGACGGCAAGAAGAATGTTTGCGACGATAAAATCGAAATAACCGATGCCACTCGGGTGACATTTTTCTTCACAGCAGAGACCAGCTTCAACGGCTGGAAAAACAATGCGTATCTCAACGGTAAAGAGCACCGCAAGCCCTGCATAGACAGACTTTGCGGAGAGCTTGAATATGAAGGCATAAAGAAAAGGCATATTGAAGATTACCGTTCGCTGTATTCGAGAGTTGAACTTGACCTGGGCAGCGACAACAAGGACAATGTCCCCACCGGTCAGCGTCTTCGTTCTTTCAAGTATAACAAAAACGATATTGCTCTTTACACCCTGCTGTTCAACTTCGGGCGTTATCTCGCAATCGCCTCATCACGCCCCGGCTCTCAGCCGTCAACACTTCAGGGCATATGGAACGAGCAGCTCACCGCACCGTGGCACTCAAACTACACCGTCAACATCAACACCGAAATGAACTACTGGCCCGTACTCCCCTGTGATATGCCCGAGGTAAACGAACCGCTGATAGAAATGGTTCGCGAGCTGTCCGAGGCAGGCGAACGCACCGCCCGTGAAATGTACGGTATGCGTGGATTTGTCGCTCATCACAATGTTGACCTGTGGAGACTGACAACCCCCGTCAGCGGCGATGCCGTGTGGGCGTTCTGGCCTATGTCACCCGGTTGGTTTTGCGAGCACATTTTTGCACATTATGAATATACACTCGACAAGGATTATCTTGAAAACACCGCCTATCCGATAATGAAAAAGGCGGCGGAGTTCTACTGCGATTATCTTGTTGAGGACAAGGACGGCTATCTCATCGCCGCCCCCTCCACTTCACCCGAGAACAATTTCATCAAAAACGGCAAAATCTGCTCTGTCTCGCAGACCACCACCATGACTATGAGTATAATAAAAGAGCTGTTTTTGAATCTGATAAAAGCGGAAGAAGTTCTTGAAAAGAACGAGATATCCGATATACTCAAAGACAAGCTTGAACATATGCTGCCGTTTAGGACAGGTAAAAAAGGCCAGCTGCTCGAGTGGTATGAGGAAGAAAAGGAAGTCGAAGTGCATCACCGCCACTGCTCAATGCTCTACGGTCTGCACCCGGCTCATCTGATAACCGCCGAGGGCACACCTGAGCTTGCGGATGCTTGCAGACGTTCGCTCGAAATAAGGGGCGACGACGGCACAGGTTGGAGTCTCGGCTGGAAGATAAACTTCTGGGCACGACTCAGAGACGGAAACCATGCACTCAAGCTCTTCGACTATCAGCTGCGTTACAAGAGCTCAACCACCTCACGCCACGGCGGCGGAACATATGAGAACCTGTTCGATGCTCATCCACCGTTCCAGATAGACGGAAATTTCGGTGCTGTCAGCGGCGTGTGCGAAATGCTGCTCGACTGCTACGACGGCAAGATGTATCTTCTCCCGGCTCTGCCCGACCGCTGGGCAAACGGCAGTGTAAAAGGACTGCTCGCCAAGGGTAACATCAAGGTTGACATGGAGTGGCACGGCGGCAAGCTCAAGAGCTACTCGCTGTGCGGCAAAGGTGAAGCGCACATCGTTTACGGCGGCAAGGAGACCGTTCACACACTCGACGGCGGCAAAATCAACGTTTCGCTATAAGGAGATAAAAATGAAATTTGACCTTTATGACTTTGACAAAACCGTTTTTCCCGTGGATTCGGAAAGCGTGTTTTACCTGTTTTGTCTGATACGCCGTCCGTGGATAATAATCTTTTTGCCGTATCAGCTCATATGCCTCGCCTGCTTTTTCCTGAAAATCGGCGGCGACAAAATGAAAGGCAGATTTTTCTGCTTTTTGCGGCTTGTCAACACCGAAAAAATGGTGAAAAAATTCTGGGAGAAAAACGAGAAACATATCTATCCTTTCTTTCTGCCCGAAAACCGTGACCTGCCTGCGGTAGTCTGTTCGGCATCGCCCGAATTTCTGCTCAAACCCATATGCGAGAAGTACAAGGTTCACACGCTCATCGCAACACGCCTCAACCCGCACACAGGCAAGATGGACGGCCTGAACTGCAAAAACAGCGAAAAGGTAGTGAGAATATCACAGGCGATGCCCGATGCGGAATTTGACAAGGTATTTTCGGATTCGCTCAAAAGTGATGCTCCGATATTTGCACTCGGCAACATAAACTACCATGCGGTAAAAGGAACGCTCACACGCATAAAGTAACCCAACGCAAAACCAAGGGAGACGGTAAAAATGATAATCGACAGTCACGCACATATATATCCGGACAAACTCGCAATGAAAGCGGCACGCAGCATCGGAGACTTTTACGGCATCGACATGGAGCTTGACGGCACAGTTGATATGCTCTTGAAAGTCGGAGACAATGCCGGAGTTGACAAGTTTCTCGTCCACTCCGTTGCAACCACAGCACATCAGGTACGCTCGATAAACGCCTTTATCGCCAAAAGTGTATCAGAGCATCCCGACAGATTCATCGGCTTTGCAACTCTGCACCCCGACTGTGGCGATGAGATACCCGAGATAGTTGACGAAGCTTTATCACTCGGACTTTCCGGCGTAAAGCTTCATCCCGATTTTCAAAAATTTGACATCGACTCGCCCGAAGCTATGAAAATGTATGAAGTCCTTGAGGGCAGAATGCCCGTGCTCTTCCACACCGGCGACTACCGCACTCAATACTCAAAGCCCACAAAAATCATAAACATCCTCAAAAATTATCCGAAACTCGATGTTATAGCCGCACATTTCGGCGCATGGTCGGAATGGGGCTACGGTGCAAAGGAATTGTCCGAAGCGGGAGTCTATGTTGACACCTCGAGCAGTTTCTACGCCATGAGCCCCGAAAGAGCTGTTGAGCTGATACACATCTTCGGCGCAGACAGAGTTCTTTTCGGCTCGGACTACCCGATGTGGAATGTCAAAGACGAGCTGAACACCTTTATGTCCCTCCCTCTGACCGAGGACGAGAGAGAAAATATTCTGCACAGAAACCTCGAAAATCTGCTGAAGAAGTATGAGAAATGAAGAAAAAACAGTCGCCCTTTGAGGCGGCTGTTTTTAATCGATATTCTCAATATATCTGCACTTTGGAAAATTTTCGCATCCAAAAAAGTTCTTGCCTCTGCGTTCACCTTTGGTAGCAGTTCGCTTTATCATTTTCCCTCCGCAACGAGGACAAACCCTTTCAGACTCACACTTTGGCACTGCATTTTCATCAACTTGCTCAGTAGCCGAATCAAACAAAAGCGTACTTTTCTCTGCTGTATTTTCATTTTTATCGTTCACGGTCTGCACCGTTGCACTTAGCGCAACTTTTCTGTCTCGCTTAGTTTTGTTAATTTCTTCAATATGTGCTGTTTTCTGTTCTTCCGTCACTTGAATGAGCGGATATAATCTGTTAAATATGTCGTCTATCTGCCGAGCGGTCAACACCGCATCGGCTTTCTTTGATTTAGCTGCCACATCATCGGTCGCCTGTGACCTGTGCATTACAAACTGCTCCGGAGCCGTCAAAGTGATGTCCATCAACTTACATCGGTCACTGAAAGCAATAATGAAATAAACGGCTTGTCTGTGTAGTCATTCAAAAAAAGTTTTCAGCCATTTGATATGGTTATTGTTTTGAAGAACAGGATTATAAAATCGGTTCTTTTCAGAGCCGAATCTTCCGTTCCTAAGCGTTTGAGTCCAATATTTATCACCGGCATTGCCGAATATCCAACCGCTATAATTTTTTGATTCAAAAACATATATTCCCGTCTCGTGAAGCATAATAACATCGATTTCAGTCGTTCTGTCATCCGACTTTGGAATATAGCAGTTGAAAATGAATTTTTTATACCCATCCAAATTTTTCAGTTGGTCAAATATGTAATATTCTCCTACTCTGCCTGTGTCTTTGAGCATTTCCCTATAAGTGATTTTAGTTTGTTCAAAATATACGGTCGCTTCATAGCGTTTTATTTTAAAATGATCCATAATAATTTTGAGCACTTTAGCTGATACACAAAGCATTACGCCCAGAATCACAAACGGATTTTTTACTACATCTATAATTGCAACAATAAGTTCAGTCATGCTTAACCTCTAACCACTTTTCAACACCACTATTCTACCACCGCCATATTTCAAAGGCAGGAATTCGGTGGATATTTCTTCAGTATTAGCAAGATATTTTTCTGAAGTCTTGACTTTTAGGGAACTTTTTGGATATAATAATATCAATTTAGTTCCCCAAAGGAGCGGTCTAATGAACAATTTATCGGAAATACAGGCACTTCTTCAGGAGCGTGCAGACTACAATGCACGGTTGAATCTTCTTGCATATGACGGAACACCCGAAATAAAAGAAAACAAAAGCGGTAAATATCTCTACATCCGTAAAAGAGTCGGCAGCCGTTTAACTTCAACTTATGTCGATGTTTATTCCGACGATCTCTATCAGCTCCTACTTCGTAACAGTCGTGAAGCCAAAGAGCTAAAAAAACAAATACGCAGAGTCGAAAAAAGTCTTGCCAAATTAGGCTTTACGGAAAACGAATTAAGCAGCGATGTTATTCTCAACTTGGACTTTGCACGGGCAAATATGAAACTTTCGATTTATGATCAAGCTGTCCTTGAAGGTGTCGCAACGACTTTCCCTCAAACAGAGGATATTATCGAAAACGGAACAGTAAACGGAGTTACCGCATCGGACGTTCAGAAAATACTCAACTTAAAGCACGCATGGGAGTTCATCCTTGATAAAGATGTTCTTCAAGTTCAGAGTGATTACTCCGTCCTGTGCCATATTGCAAAACTTATAAATGAAGGTTTTTTCACTAACGGCGGACGAATAAGAGGTGTACCGGTATCTATCGGCGGAACATCGTATAGGCCTCCCATACCGATTGAGACGGTTGTTATGGAGAATATAAAGTCCATAATCGAAAGCAACTTGTCAGCCGTTGACATCGCCATAGAACTGTGCTTATATTGTATGAAGACACAGGTTTTCAACGACGGGAATAAAAGAGCCTCAGTCATTTTTGCCAATCACTATTTAATCGCACACGCCGGTGGTCTGCTTGTCATCCCTCAAGACAGAGTTTCGGAATTCAAAGAATTACTCATCCAATACTACAATGGCAAGGGTGACAGCGAAAACAGAATTAAGACCTTTTTAAAATCGCATTGTCACAGAAACTTCAAGTAAAATATTCAAACGCTAAAACAAAAAGCTTTGCCAAAGTTTTTCGGCAAAGCTTTTTGTTGCTCATATTTTACATCCACACTCTAATCAATCGCTTTAACAGCAGGCACAAGTTTTCAATACACAAATGAAAAAGCACTTCCGAAGAAGTGCTTTTTTTGGTGGACGCTAACGGACTTGAACCGCTGACCCTTCGCACGTCAAGCGAA
>CAZFZW010000038.1:0-10765 GCA_964523465.1 uncultured Clostridium sp.
TACAACAATTTCAGGCTCCATTTCACACCTCCTCAAGACTGCTCAAGGCTACCCAACTCGATATTTCCTTGAGCAGAGCTTCCGTTGTGCCTCGGTTGTTCTGTATTTTGCCGACCGTATGGACTTTGGGTGCAAGCTGTTCCTTTGGCACTTTTGTGCCTCTTGCCGAGGTGCAACCGCCATAGACTGCGCCGCTCTTTATCTTGACCTTGCTGCCGACCGCAACAGTCTTGATTGCAGTCTGACCGCTCGTGACGATTGCAAGGTCTTTAAGGTATACCCAGCTTGTTATCTCACCAAGCAGTGCCTTTTCCGCACTTACTGACTTAACAGTGTAAGTCTGCTTTTTAACCCAGTCGGGCACAGTCTGACCTGTGGCGTACTTTTTGCCTGTGATTTTGACCTTATCGCCTACCTTAATTGCGGTCGTATTGGTTGTAGTCGCAGTCATCTGCACGGTCTTTTTAAGTCCATATGTAGTTGCCACTGCCTCTGCTATAGCCTGTCCGCACTGCTGCTGTCCAGCGTCTGTCTCGACCTTTTTGCGGTCACTTGCTGTGTCGATAAATACAGTCTCGACAAGCAGTGAACGGCATTTGCAGGAGCGTACAAAGCCAAAATAATCTGTGCCGTCGGCAGTGTTTATCTTAACCTTTGCGCCACGGTCTTTTATTTCGAATTTGTCGGCTATGCTCTTGCTGATAGCTCCTGCAAGCTTTTTGCCGGTGCTATCGCCCTTGCTGTAATAGACCTCACTGCCCGTTCCGCCGCCTGCGTTGAGGTGTATCTCAAGCGCCAAGTCATAGCTGCCTTTGTTGACCTCGGCTATTCTGTCCGTGAGATACTTATCCGCATCGTAGTTGATTAAATCCACGGTACAACCGTAATTTTTAAGCTCCTGCACAGCATATTTGCCTATCTGCCGAGCTATTTTAAACTCGTGATAGCCACCACCGACTGCTCCGCTGTCGTAGCCACCGCTTTTTGATTTGCCGTGTCCGATTGATATTGCTATGTTCATGTTGTTGCCTCCAATTCCGAGATAGGTTTGATTTGGTCTGCAAACGCAGTCCAGTTTGCCGCTGCCTTATAATCGTCAACGAGGTCGTCATGCACATAGACATAACCTGTACCGTTTGCGATTTTCGAACCACGCAGCGCGACACTTATATCAGCGATGGCACACACAGACGATGTGCGAATAATCAATGTTTCGAGATTTTTCGCATCTGTAAAGGCAGTCCTTGCAATTGATGTCGCCCAAAGCTCTGCCGTCTGTACATTTGAGTTTCTGAATGTACCATCCAATATGCTTGTTACCAACGGCAGGCTGACGGTTAATAATTTGCTTGCATTATAAAAGCAGTTCGATCCGACATAAGTAGCGAGTGGAAAATCCGCCGCAGTTATTGCAGTGCCGTAAAACACACCTTCGGCAATGTAAGTAACTCTCGGCAAAATTATGTTCTCAAGTTTCGAGCAGTTTTGGAAGGCGAAGGTCAGCAGAGTTGTTGCGTTTGGCAAGTCGATTTCCGTCAAACCCGAACAGTCGTAAAACGCATATTTGCCGACTGTCGCTATACGGTCGTTGGAGTATGTGCCCGACACAGTATGCGTGATTATCTCATCCTCAAGCGAGTCTCCGCCCGTCTCTATCGCCGATATTGCGGCGGGCATGTCAGACGGCTTATACTTAGTCGTGCTGCCGTTTTTTGAGCGGATAGCAGCCGCTATATCGCTGTAATGCTTATCGTCGGTAATCACTGTTGACATCAATAACTCACCTCGTCTCCGTCTGGCAAAGCCGCCAGGACATCGGCGACTATCTCCGCCTTGTCGTCTGCCGTCCAATAGTCCGTGCCCTTGACGGGTGTTTTGCCGTCAGTGCCGTTTGCGCCATTTGTGCCATCCTTGCCCGGGTCGCCTTTATCACCCTTTGCACCCTTGATGTTGACACTCGTAGGATTGTCTCTGCCGCCGTTGTTCGTCCATGACAGTGTGCCGTCCGATGAGACTGACGGAGTATAGGTGATGCCGTCTGAAAAGCTTTCAAACTCGGTCATTTTATCTATTGCGGCAGTAAGCTGCGGTAATATTCCGCATTTTTCTTCAAGCTCGCTGTCACATCCCATAACAGACGGTTCAAAGTTCAGCGTAAAAACGGCTGATTTTGTGATTTTGGAGACATTCTCCTCGTCCCTCTTGTGTGCTTCGACCTGCACTGAAAGCTCGCCCGTTGAAGTCAGTGCCTCGGACAGCGGACAGTATATCACCCCGTTCGACACACTTGCAGGTGTACTCTGTGCATCATTTATAATGTTCGATATTACACGGCGACCGAGACCGTAAACATCAAAAGACAAAAGATAATACGACGCATCCGCTTTGAGTTCATCGTTCAGTTCAATGCACAGCCGTGCCGCATTATGTTCCGCACAAAAGCAGAACGGCTCATCAACCTGAGCCGTTCCGTTAGACAGTATTTTTACCTTTATATCTCTCATTTTTCATCCTCCCGAGAGTAGTTGTCCTTTAAATAATTCGCTGTTTCCATTACATCTCTATGTTCTTTGTAGAGCACATTCAACAATGATTTAATCTTATATGCTTCCACGCTCGTTTCGGGATTGGGCAGGCTCAAAAGTCGCTTTCTGTGTTTTGCTATAATCTTGTCAAGCACCTGAGCCTGTTCAAAATATTCGTCCGCAAGCTGTGAAAGAGTTTTATTAACCGTCATTTTTCTTCTCCCTTCAAAAGATAATCGGCACTTGTACCGAAGAATGCGGCAAGCTCCGTAAGCTGTCGTAGACTCGGCTCTTTCTCCCCGCTTTCGATTGCCTTTAAAGTCCGCTGTGACATCTTCAATGCCGAACACAACATATCTTCGCCTATGTTCTCACTGCATCTGAGCTTTCTTATCCTCTCGCCTAAAGTTTGTGCTTCAAATCGTTTTGCCGCACTGACGGCAAGAGCTCGCCTTACCGCAACGGGTAGAAAATCCACATTCTCCACATTGTGCTGATACGCAACCGCAAATTTCAAAGCATCATATATCTTTTGCTGTGCCTTTTCAAGACAGCGCGACACGCTAGACGGACACAAACCGTCCCTCTGTGCAATACCGCTGGCAGTCATACCATCAAACCAATATGCCTCAACTACCGTGCGTTCACGCTCGGTCAATCGAGTCTTGATAACCTCATCAGCGAGCACGGACATATCGACATCCCTGCGTCGCCACGCATAATCGTCCGGCGATTCACATCCCGGGCAATGCGAGCCACAGCAAACGCACATCGCCGCCTTTCGTTCCTCCGGAGTCGGAAACGAGAAATCCATTGCTGCCCCGACACACTTTTTAGACATATACTCATCCCCTTGTCTCGAACATATGTTCGTATTTGTTACTTACAATTATAGCCATAGAACAAATGTTTGTCAATGATTAAATATTTTTGGACAGGGAATTTTTTTGCATCGATAAATGCAAACGATACAATTTTGCAAAATCTCAGTCCGACAAATCGGTCTTGAAGGAAAAGAAAAGCTTAAAGCCTGAATGCGATATAGACATAGGTAACACCCATTCCGTTCATTTCGGACTTGCTGCCGTTTACGGTACTGTTTGTTACGGTAAATCCCGTAGTAGTAACACTAAGTCCTGACATTGCGCCCTTTTGAGTGCCCATAACGAACTGACAGTTAAGTGTCGAGTCGGTAAAATCTGCCGTTATACAGGGTGACTGCGAGGCAAAGATGATAACAAATCTCGGCTCAAAGCTCAGTTTTATCGTTCTGCTCTTTATACCTGTGCCGACATATGTACCGATACTGTACGGTATGTTCCACAGTCTCTTGTCGTCTGCGGTAACATGAATCGTTTCATCTCTGATGTGCGAGCCGCAGAGCAGAGTTTTGTCGAGAAAGCACTCGAAGTTCATACCCGTGGTATCGGCAGGGCAAAAATTCGCCTGCATAAGAATATAAGCATCGAGCACGAATGCATCGGTATCTCTGTCTGCCGTGACACCTGAACAGCCCGATTCTATGACATTTAGATCCGTGTCAAAAGTCAGGCAGTCGATAACATTCGTCAGCACATCGTGACATTTTGCGCCGCCCTGACTGTAAGGAACATGAATGGCAAGCTTTATTTTTATATTCGCAAGACGGCAATACTCGTTTTTGACAAGCACGCCCTCGTCATTCTCTTCAAAGCTGTCAACTATATCCATATCACCTATTCCGACAGCAACCGTAACACGCTTTAGCGGAATCTCCTTTTTGACCGCAGGATATTCAGTCAGAAATCTTATGTCGCTGAGCCTCTCCTGTTCGGACAGCCACTGTGCTATTTGCGAGGGCAAAACACTTATTGTACTCATAATAAACTCTCCTTTTTCAAAAACTGCCGCAGAGAATATCCGCGGCAGTCACTTTTGTTATTCGGTTATCTCTACCACTGTACGCACGACTGCCCAGACATAAAGAACCTCGTTACCGAGCTTTATCTTCTCGGCACGATCTATCTGATACTTTATATCCCCGTCGATTATAATGGCGTCCTCATTCTCGCTTAGGTCATATTCGGGTGGGCCTATATACAGATAATAGCCCTGCGAGTTATAACCTATCTCGGTATTAACACCGTAGAGATACATTTTGTTTTTGTATCTGAGCGGCTGAATGAAGCCGTTGAACGGTTCGGTGCGTGTCGAATCGGGATTCTCTATGACAAGCTGTCTACCCCACTCATCAAACGCCGGGCGAAGATTCATACATCCACCCCGCAGCAGAAAAAGCCGTCATCACGAAGCAGCGGAGTCAAGGCGGCAAACGCATTGTCACGCACAGCGGCGGCATTTTTAAGCGAGCTGTCACTGCTTTTTTCAACGGCTATATCGCCTGCCTTAAAACTTAATATACCATCCGATTTTCCGCTCCTGCGTACACACAGCGAATAAAATGCCGCACCTGCCGCCGCCTCGGCTATTCTGACATCGTTCTCATCGGCATTGGGGCTGAGCCTCGAACGAACACCCGCAAGGGCGCTCAGGCAGATTTGCAGACAGAGTGCCTCATCCTCATCCGTGATGTCGGTAAGCTGCCTGAGCAGTGAAAGTACGCTCCACTGAGTAATCATACCGCCACCTCCGCATTAAACGGTAAGAGTGCGTGCGGCAGAATCGAATATCTTGGCAAAACCGGCAGTAGAGCTGATAACGGCACGCTCAAGCTGACGGTCTATGAGCTTATCGTATTCGGTAGTGACAGGGCCTGTTGTGACCATCTCAAGGGCGCAGTTGCGGTCAATACCGATAATCTTGCCCGAAGGTACACACGAACCCTTGATAAGTTCCGCACCCAGAGGGGTTATAACCTTGCCGCTTGCGTGGAAGTCGAGCCCTGCCGCCGCATCTCTGAACTCGGTCATACCGAGCATCTGTGCCACCTGTGCAGGGGCGGCGATAATTGTATTAAGCTCATAAGGGTCAAAGAGGTTCCAGAAATCGACAAGGTCGGCATAGGCAAGCTTGCCGGAGGATGCCACTGCGGTATTCTCTGCGGCATTGTCGTTGCCGTCGCCGTTTATAAGCACATTGACCGCATCGGCAAGCTGAGTGCGTGCGATATATGCGCCGATCTGGCGGAGAGTTACGGTGAACAGATCAAGTCGCTGAAAGCGAACTGCCTCATACGAAGCAACAAGCGAACGACCACGCTTGTGCAGATGGACAAGGTTTGCCTTGCTCTTAACACAGGTCTCAGGGATAAAGGCACCCTCGGAAACCACCTTGAGTTCCTTTTCATCCTCGGTAGGCTCGCAGGCTATCGAACGGTAGTCGAGAGAATCTATTACCGTGGTCGATGCGACTATTCTTGGCAGTACATTTGCCTCCTGCATACCCTGCCTGACAGCACGGGAGACATATTCGGGAAAGAGCACTGCGGAGTCCGAAGTTTTGAAGAACTTGTCCACAACATCACTGCCCGAGCCGCTGACCTTAATATCAAAACGCTTGAGCTGACGCTGATAGGCATCAAGACCCTCAAGAGCAGTGCCGCTGTAGTTTTCGGAAGGGTCTATCTTCTCAAGTGAACCTGTGAAATCTCCGGAAGCATAGAGACCTTTTTCAAGTCTGACATTATCAAAAGCTGTCATATTTTTCTCCTTTCAAAATCAAAGCATAAAGCTTACGGTCTTGGCAGTTGTGTTGACATTAAACACAAGATATGTGCCGCCCTTTGTGTTGGCACAAACAGCGCCGTTGCCGTCTGCCGCAATAGCCGAATAACCGAGTGCAGGGGCTGTTCCCGTATAGGGTAGTGTCACCGCACCGGTGAGCTGAACTGCGGCATATCCGCCGTCAACGCTCACCGAAACGCCGCAGAATCTGCCGTCCGAAGTTGCCGCTGCCACGGTATCATTTGCGCTTATCTTGACAGGCACGCCTGCCTTGAGTGCGCTGTCCGCTTTGAGTGTGAGAACATTCTCACAAAAACCATTAGTTGAAACTGACATAAAAAATCCTCCTTAAATTCTGAATTCACTGTTTTCGCCGTGCATCCCGTGTTCTCGTGATGCAAGCTGGCTGTTCAATCCTCTGCTTGATGAAAAAGCCTTTTTAAGCTCTCTGAGTCTGGCGATGTCGAGCGTGGCACAAATTGCCGAAAGGCTCTCGCCCTGCATATCAGGCAGCGCTGCCGCACCCATACGGATAACATCACAGATGAGCTCCTCACGGTATTCCTCGCCCTCTCTTGCAAGGCGTTTAAGCTCGTCTATGTAGTTATACAAATCCGCCGCTTCGTCCTTTGTCAAGGTCATCCCACTGTTTGCACAGGAGAGGCGTTTCACAGTTTTCACCGTCTGCTCATCCGCACGGTAAGATTTTGTCACTCCTGCCGCTTTCTGTGCCGGAACTGCCACAAATGACCACTCATACGCATCAGTAGGCTCGCTCAAAATTCTGTGGCAGAGCTTCGAGCTGTATTCTCTGCCCTTGATGTGCGGACAGTTTTCCGTTCGGCTGTCCTTGCCGCAAATAGAGCACACACTCTTTGCAACGGCACATCCGACACTTGTCTCCTTCTTTATGCCTGCGTCTATTTCGCCTATGAGTGCGGCATTTTTCTCACTGCGAGGCATATATGCACGGGCGCAAAGCTTTGTATACTTCTCCCCCGTTGAAGTCAGGCGGTTCTCCTCGCCCTCAACATGGCACGAAAAAATCCTCGCCGTCTGATCCTTGCCGCTCATATTGTGGTCGAAAATGCCTGTTTTGCCGACAAAAAGCTCTGCGAGCTTTTCAAGTGCCGGAATATCGAAGCGTTCAAAATCCCTGTCAACCTCGTTATCACACAGCACAAGAGAAAAGGTATATACCTCTTCGGCAGAAAGCGGCTTTACGGTATATTTGTTGATAAGCTCAAGCTCATGCTCGCTCGGAGCACCCGATAAATTTGTATCCTGCGTAAATATCACTCCCCGTTTTCAATTTCCCTGCGTATTTTTTCAGCCTGTGCGTTGTAAAGCTCCGCACGGCTGAGTTCAACATTGTCCTGAAGTGTCACATCGTCCCACTCGACATAAACTCTCGAGGGTGTTCCCTCATACAGCAAAAACGCACTGCATATACGCTCGACAACGGGTGTCAATATGCGTCTGTAGGCATCTATTTCGCTGGTGAGCACATCCGCCTGCTGTGAGGACATTCGCTCCGTGGATGACCACGAAAGTCCGAGCATAAACGGCGGCAGGCCTGTTTTCGCTACTATCTGTTCGAGCATCTGACGCACGGGCACCTCGCTGTCGAGCACCTGACTGTCTGCGCCTATGACCTTTATCTGCACATCACCTACCGCCACAAAGTCTTTGACCGCACCGCCCGTCTGCATTGCTTCGCTCCACTCCCGAGCGACCTGCATTGCACGCTCCTTGGCATAGGCACGGTCAAGAGAATCGTTCTGCGGCTTATATGTGACTGCAAATCGGACATTACCCATTCGCTCCCAGTTAAGTCCTATAGTCTTATATATCTTCATAAGTATTCCGCTGACAAAGGGCAGACCGTTGAGCATAGAGCAGCCGCAAACCTCGCCGGGTTGCGGATTGAGCACGGACAACAGCACAAGCTCGGGGCGTTTTATCGGCGTGGGCACAGCTGTGCAGGTCGTGAGAATATCCACGCCTACACCGTCGGACGAGCGGCGAAGCTCGATATTATCAAGCGGCGAATTCAAAAGTGCGGCTATACGGCCGCTTGCATCTGTCACCATCTCGCCCACTGCCGTGCCGCAGGTCAAAAGCTGTTCAAAATAAGTCGAGATAAAGCTTTCGAGTCCCTGTTGATTACCGCCGACACAGATATTTTTCACAAAGTCGTCAAGCTTTGGCTGCAAGCGTTCATCGGCACATCTGACCTCAAAGCCGCCTGTGAGCCGCACTGTTTTGAAAATTGCGGCATCGATTATCGGCACGGTCTCTCGCAAGGCATAATAGAGCCGAATCCTGTTGCCCCCGAGCGGCGTACAGCCGTCAAGCAGTCCAAAGCTCTCGCTCGGGCGTGCAACGGTTTGAACCGCCGCCTTGTCGTGTTCGGTTTTCTTTTTCTTAAACGGATTTATTGCTATTCCTCCTTTTTTGACAGCTATCTGCTCATGGCAAGGGCGAAGAATCCGTCATCGGCACAGTTCAATGCCGTAGATACAAAATAACGCACATCGTCCATAGCATGATCGTTCTCTTTTCTCGGGGCATCACGCACAGCACTGTTGTCCCAGCGATAGAGCGAAAATTCTCTCAAGCAGTCCTTGCAGGACGGCGAAAACAAAATTTTGCGCTGTTTTAACGCATCCGACACACGGCGTATTCCGTCAACAACATCGTTCTTTGCCGGTATTGCACGAAATTTACCGTGGCGGCGTATACATTCGAGAAAACTCGCCGCCGACGGATCGGCAATTACCGCTTCTATCTTCAGTTCCCCCGCAAGCTGTTCAAGTGCGGCGTAGTGCTCCTCATCGGTACGCTGTTCGCCCTGCCTGCGGCTGTCAAAATAATATTCGCTCAGCCTGTACCATCTGCCCCCATATTCGCCCCAGAGTCCGAATGAGGACGGATTTACAGTGCCGTAATCGCAGGAGATGAAATAACGCTCGGGTATGCCGTCCGGCTCGGCAACATGAACCTCCCGTGAGAAGTTCGGATAAACAAGGCCCTGTGCCGCAACCCATTTGCCCAAAACAAAACGGTCATAAAACGCACCGCTGTAGAGGCTCTCATACCGCCGTTTTATCGAGGGCGTAAGAGACGGATTATCGTCCATTGTAAAATGCAGGTAGAGGCAGTTTTTCTCCTCGCTCTTCTTTATCCATTCCTCGTAGAACCAGTGCATTGGATTATCGGGATTGCAGTTAAACCACAGCTTTGAGCCGTCCAGTGAACATCTCGCAAGTGCCTGCTCAACGAACGAGCGTGGCATCAACGCCACCTCATCGAGCAACACGCCGCCGAGAGTCATGCCCTGTATGAGTGCCGCAGACCCCTCATCCTTGCCTCCGAATAGATAAAAGCGATTGTGTCTGCCGCCGTATTCGATCTCTATCAAATGCTGTGAAAGCTTCTCACGGCACTCAAAGCCGAGCCGTCTTAGCACAGGTAAAATCGGAGTGACTATGTTTCTTCTCAGCGAAGTCACGGTCTTGCCGCACAGCGCAAACGAAGTATCATCAAAAGCTGAAAATGCCCACGCCGCAAACGAGACCGACATACACACCGTCTTGCCCGAACGCACCGCACCGTCACAGATTATCGCATCACGGTATTTGTGCGGACTTGACGGGCACCACCACGAGAGCACTTCAAGCTGTTTTTTTGAAAAGCTCTCGAACGAAGTGTTTTTCTTACTCACGCTCGTCCTCCTCGGGATGAAGCGCACGGGCACTCTTATTGAGTGCGGCGAAGAAATCGGAATTTTCACTTTCTCCTGCGGCGTTGCTCAACTCATACAGTCTGTCGAGTGCCTTGAGGCGGTCGAAAAATTTTACCTCCAAGCCACCGCCCTTTGGGCGTTTGATGTCCGACACCATCGTTAAGTCCATTTTTTCAAGTTCCGCCTCCTCGGGCACGCCGTCAAACAAAATGAGCTTCACCGCATCCGCTACACTGCCGAAAGCTATTCGGCGATAACCGTCCGTCACCTCTGCCACCCTCGCCCGCCGCTCGCATTCAAGCTCAGCTATTCGCTGCGTTATTTTTCGGCTGTTCAACAGCTTTAAAGCCGCACGCTCGGGGTTTAAGGAAAATCCCGCTTTTGCCGCCGAAGTCCTCGGCTCTCTCGAGCAGACGAACTCACGGCAGAAATTTTCCTCACGAGGTGTGAGCTGTTCGTTTTTCTGCATTACTTCATCTCCAAAATCTATATTCACGAAAGCCGCAACGGCGCCTTTTCGCAAGCTCTCGTCAACCATAAGCAAAACGCCCCGATTTTTTGCATCAAACTCTGCAAAAAATCGGAGCAAGCCTCAAAAATTCATATTTTGTTAATATTTATTGATTCAGAAAGTCGGTTTTTGCTCGTTTTGGGGCATTTTTCGACTGATTTTGCCCATTTTCGGTCAATACGCTCAATTATCAAAGATTTTTGCCTTTTTACTTGACTTTTGACGGTGCGAGGTATAAACTAATGGTGAAGTTTGAAGTGTGCATTTATTTTTCACGTTCGGCACTTCAGCTCATCTAAACTAACGAAAAGTGGTGAAT
>CAZFZW010000039.1:0-10325 GCA_964523465.1 uncultured Clostridium sp.
TGCTCAAGGCGGGCAAGCAGATAGACTTCGAGCTTGACGACTGTGCATTCATAGGTGAAGTGTCGCTCGATGGTCTTGTGCGGGGTGTCACCGGCGCATTGCCAATGGTAATAGCGGCGGCAAAAGAGGGCATAAAGACTGTATTTGTGCCGAAAGAAAATGCGGCTGAAAGTTCGGTTGTCAAGGGTGTTGATGTTATCCCCGTCGAAACAGTTGAGGGTCTGATAAAACATCTTCGAGGAGATGAGCAGATACCACCCGTGCGTTTTGACGATTTCAGAGACACTTATGCGCCGTCCGCATTCGCACCCGATTTCAGAGATGTAAAGGGTCAGACCGAGGTTAAGCGTGCGCTCGAAATAGCAGCCGCAGGCGGACACAATATAATAATGGTAGGCCCTCCCGGCTCGGGCAAGAGTATGCTCGCAAAGCGTCTGCCGTCAATATTGCCGGACATGACTTTTGAAGAGAGCCTTGAGACGACGAAACTCTATTCCGTGGCAGGCGTTCTGCCCGAGGGCGTGTCGCTGATGACACAGCGTCCGTTCCGCTCGCCGCATCATACGGTTTCACCGGCAGGTCTTTCGGGCGGCGGCACGATTCCCCGTCCCGGCGAAATATCGCTTGCACACAACGGTGTACTTTTTCTCGACGAATTGCCGGAGTTTACACGCCAGTCAATGGAAGTTCTCCGTCAGCCGATGGAGGACAGCAAGATAACAATATCGAGAGTGTCGGCATCGCTGTCATACCCGTGCTCGGCAATGATAGTCTGTGCCATGAACCCCTGTCCGTGCGGATATTACGGACACCCGACACGCCAATGCACCTGCAATCAGCAGGCGGTGCAGAGATACCTTTCACGCCTTTCCGGCCCTCTGCTCGACAGACTTGATATACACATAGAAGTGCCGCCCGTTGAATTTTCGAGCCTGTCCTCAACGAAAGAAGAGGAGTGCTCGGCTGATATAAGAAAGCGTGTCAACGCCGCAAGAGCGATACAGACCGAGCGATTAAAAGGCAGTGGAATTGCCTGCAACGCTAAAATGGATGCGGCACAGACCAAAAAGTTCTGCCGCCCGACCTCGGACGGCCTTATACTGCTCGAGAGAGTGTTTGAAAAGCTCGAACTCTCGGCCAGAGCATATGACAAGATATTGAGAATAGCAAGAACCATAGCCGACCTTGACGGTAGCGAGACGATAAACTCAGACCATATATCCCAGGCTGTCCAGTACCGATCCCTCGACAGAACGCTGTGGAGAAATGTGAAGTAAAATTAAATATCAAAAAACCACCCCACTCCCATAAATATTTCGGGAGTGGGGTGGTTGGTTTAAAGGGTGAAGAGCTTTCTCAATTGTCACCTTTATCAGCCCTAACAACAAACCCGACCCATAAAACACAGGTCGGGTTAATTGAATTAAAATGCTTTTGTGCAGGGGTTATCGACGATTTTTACTTTGCTTTGCCCATTGCTTTTACCGAGTCGAATTCATCGGTTATCTCCTTTGAGGGAGCTTTGGTGCAAAGGCTGACTATGATTATCGCAGCAAGTCCTACAAGGAACGCAGGCAGAAGCTCATACACTCCGAATACGCCGCCGAGGGGCTTTATCAGATATTTCCAGATGAATACCGTTGCGCCACCTGCAACCATACCGGAGATAGCACCTGCAAGTGTAGTTCTCTTCCAGAACAGCGAGCAGATGACAAGCGGGCCGAAAGCCGCACCGAATCCCGCCCATGCGAAGGAGACGATACCGAAAACGGAGCTGTCGGGGTTTCTTGCAAGGATAACGCCGAGTACGGAGATGCCTATAACTGTCAGACGGGCAGCAAGCATACTCTTTTTCTCGGATATTTTAAGGTGGAAGCTCTCCTTGAGAATATTCTCGGAGACGCTCGATGCCGCAGCGAGGAGCTGTGAATCGGCGGTGGACATTGTACTTGCAAGGATTCCGGCAAGGATAAGTCCTGCCATGAGAGCCGGGAATATGCCGTAGTTTGAAAGCAGGTCGGCAACCCTGACTATGATAGTTTCGGTGTCGTTGCCGTGGAGCTGGTCGATAAGTCCGGTGTTGCTCAGACCTCTGCCGACAATGCCGATAAGCACTGCTATGGCCATGGCGATGACGACCCAGACGGAGGCAACTCTTCTTGAAAGCTTGAGCTTTTTCTCGTCCTCAATTGCCATAAAGCGCAGCAGGATGTGAGGCATACCGAAATATCCGAGACCCCACGAAACCGTAGTTATTATATGAAGAATGTTGTAAGATGTGCTTGTTCCCGTTTCTTCAACAAACGATGAGGTCAGCGACAGATAACCGGGAAGTGCTCTTGCATTTTCCATAACAACATCCACGCCGCCGGCTTTTACCGTAGAGAAGATGAGGACAAAGATTATCGCTATAGTCATAATTATGCTCTGAACGAAGTCGGTAGCCGATGCCGCAAAGAATCCGCCTGCCGTTGTATAAGCGACGATGACGATTGCGGAGATTATCATAGCGACCATATAGTTCATACCGAACAGCGACGAGAACAGCTTGCCGCAGGCGGCAAATCCCGATGCGGTGTAGGGAATGAAGAAAATGATGATGATAACAGCGGAGATAAACGAAAGGATATGCTTCTTGTCACGGAAGCGGTTCGAGAAGAACTGCGGCAGGGTGAACGACTCTGTGACCTGAGTGTATCTGCGAAGTCTCGTTGCGGTCAGCAGCCAGTTGAAATATGTACCGAGCGCAAGACCCACAACAGTCCAGCCGACATCCGCAACGCCCGAAAGATAAGCAAGTCCGGGCAGACCCATAAGCAGATAGCTCGACATATCGCTCGCCTCCGCACTCATTGCAGTGACAAGCGGGCCTAACTTTCTGCCGCCGAGATAAAAGTCGGAGGATGACTCGTTTTTGCCTGCACAGCGAAAGCCGATTATCAGCATTCCGACAAGGTAGACGACTATTGTCGCCATAATGCAAATTGTTGATGTCATAAACATACTCCTCATCGGGCATACGCCCGTTTGATTTCGGAAAAATAAAAAAGCTGTCCGAAGAAACCGAGCAGCTTTTTCATTCACCCTCATTACTTCAAAATTATAGCATATGCTTTTTGCGATTTCAACGCTTTAATGTGAAAAGAACAGCTTTTTTCGATACAATTTTAAAAAAGCCTTGACTTGGAGTAAACTCCGAGTTGTAGAATATATTCGTATGGAAAAACAAAAGGAGTGTCAAAATGAAAAAGATAGTCGTCTACTACTCATACGGTTCAAACACAAAAGGTGTTGCCGAACACATCGCAGCAAGGCTCGGTGCGGACATTGCACGCATAGACACAGTGACCCCTTACAGCGATGACTATGATTTCGTCGTCGAGCAGGGACACAGGGAAGTAAATTCGGGATACAAGCCCGATATAAAGCCGATGGACATTGACCTTGCCGATTACGATACCGTTATTCTCGGCACGCCCGTGTGGTGGTATACCTTTGCACCTGCTGTGAAAACTTTTCTTGAGAACAACGACCTCGGCGGCAAGAAAATATATACTTTTGCCACCAATGGCGGATGGCTCGGCCACACATTTTCCGATGTCAAAAAAGCCTGCCCCGATTCAGCTGTTATGAAAGGAATAGACATAAAGTTTGACGGGCACACCCTGCGTACAGCTCAAAACGAAATTGACAGCTGGGCAGATGTAATAAAATAAAAAATTTTGAAAAGCATTGACTTTGAGCAAACTTCAATGTATACCTATATATAGATGAAAGTTTTATCGCAAGGAGGAGAGCTTTTGACAATAAAGCAGGTCAGCGAAAAATACGGAATTTCGGGCGACACGATAAGATACTACGAGCGAGTCGGTGTTCTGCCGCCGATTAGCAGAACCTCGGGCGGTATCCGTGACTTCAGCGAGGAAGATTTGAGCTGGATTGAGCTTGTGCTGTGCATGAGAAATGCGGGACTGCCTATAGAGGCTATTATCGAATATGTCAGACTTTCTCGGCTGGGTGATTCCACATTTGCAGAGAGGCTCGAGCTTTTGAGCGAGCAGCGCAGAAAGCTTATCGAACAGCGTGAAAAAATAGACATAACCCTCGACCGCCTTAATTACAAAATCGCAAAGTACGAGGAAGCGGTCAAAACAGGTCATCTAAACTGGGAAAAGAACGGCTGCAAATAAACCAAACGGAGGTATATATATGAGAAAGAATTTCGGCGCAAAGCCCTGCGGTTATCCGCTGCCCGTGTTTATTCTCGCCGCATACGGCGAGGACGGAACGCCAAATGCCATGAATGCCGCATGGGGTGGAATAAGCGGCCATGACGAAATATCAATGTGCATCAGCGCAAACCACAAGACCACCGAGAACATCCTTGCACGGGGGGCGTTCACCGTGAGCATAGCTGACGAGGCGCATCTCGTCGCCTGTGACTATGTGGGCATTGTCTCGGGTAACATCGTACCCGACAAGTTCAGCAGGGCAGGTTTTCATGCCGTAAAGTCGGAGTTTGTCGATGCGCCTTTGATTGAGGAACTTGCGATTGCGATCGAGTGCCGCCTCAGGAGCTATGACCCCGAAAGCGGACGCATGGTGGGCGAGATAGTCAACGTCAGCGTTGACAGCGGCGTGCTTGACGAAAAGGGTGATGTCGATGTATCAAAGGTAAGACCCATAACCTTTGACCCGTTCAACAGCACTTATGTTGTGCTCGGCGAGACGGTCGGAAACGCATTCAGCGTCGGCGGTGGCATTAAATAACCAAAAAGGAGCTTTAATATGAACACTTTCGATAATGTTAAGATGAACTTCGGCTTCGGCTGCATGAGACTGCCGATGAAAGATGACAAGGTTGACTATGAGGAATTTTCCGCAATGGTCGATGAATATATGGCACAGGGTTTCAACTATTTTGACACCGCACGAGTTTATCTCGGCGGCCAGAGCGAGACGGCTGTTCGTGACTGCATAGTTAAGAGATACCCCCGAGAGAGCTTTGTTTTGACCGACAAGCTTTCGGGTGCGCTGTTTGACAAGGAAGAGGAAGTTCGTCCCCTGTTCCAAAAGCAGCTTGAGAGCTGCGGCGTTGAGTACTTCGACTTCTATCTCATGCACGCTCAGACAAAGACGCTGTTTGAAAAATACAAAAAATGCCGTGCATATGAGCAGGCATTCGAGCTTAAAGCCGAGGGCAAGATAAAGCATGTCGGTATATCGTTCCACGATTCCGCCGAGGTACTCGATGAGATTCTCACGGAGTACCCCGACATCGAGGCCGTGCAGATTCAGCTCAATTACATAGACTTTGAAGACCCTGCCGTGCAGGGCAGAAAATGCTACGAAGTCTGCGTTAAGCACGACAAGCCTGTAATTGTTATGGAGCCCGTCAAGGGCGGTAACCTTGTCAATCTCCCCGAGGAAGGCAAGCAGATTTTAAACGACCTCAACGGTGGAAGCGTTGCAAGCTATGCTATCCGCTTCGCCGCAGGTTTTGACAATGTTTTTATGGTGCTCTCCGGCATGAGCAACATGGCACAGATGAAAGACAACCTTTCATATATGAAGGACTACAAACGCCTTGACGAGAGGGAGATGGCGGCGATAACCCGTGTATGCGGAGTGCTGCGTTCGATACATCTTATCCCCTGCACCGCCTGCCGCTATTGCACAGACGGCTGTCCGAAGAACATTTCCATTCCCGACCTGTTCTCCTGCATGAATGCAAAGCAGATGTATCACGATTGGAACTCGGAATATTACTACAACAATGTCTACACCAAGACAGGCGGCAAGGCATCCGACTGCATCGGATGCGGCAAGTGCGAAAAAGCGTGCCCCCAGCACCTTGAAATACGCAAGCTGTTGAAAGATGTTGCCGAGGAGTTTGAAAAAGAGTAAATTTGCACCGTACCCGTGTAAACGGTATGTTAAATCAACCAACCCGACCCGTGTTTTATGGGTCGGGTTTTGTCGGCAGAGGGATTGTCGCAAAAACTTTGAAACATTTTACCCATTTCGACAGTCATATAGACGAGAGAACGGAGGTGAGAAAATGACGGATTTTGAGAAGATATACAAAGAGCATTTCTCGGGCGTGTATAAATATGTTTATTCGCTGTGCGGCAACGGTGGTCTTGCCGAGGAAATAACGCAGGAGACTTTTTATAAAGCCCTGCGGCATATCGACAGCTTTGACGGCAGGTGCAGACTCTATGTCTGGTTATGTCAGATAGCAAAGAACACATATTATACATATCAAAAAAAGCAAAAGCGGTTTGCCGACACCGAAATCGACTGCATTAAAACGGTAACGGATGACGGACTGGCGGACAAAGAGACGGCGTGGGAGTTAAACAGGCTTATCGACACTCTCAAAGAGCCGTACAAAGAAGTGCTGAAATTGCGTATTTTCGGTGAAATGTCATTTTCTCAAATCGGCGAGCTGTTTGGCAAGTCAGACAGCTGGGCACGGCTGATATTCTACCGTGCGAAAAAAGAGATAAGGGGGAACTTCAATGAAGATTGACTGCGGAATAATAAAGGACATCCTGCCGCTGTACTGCGACGGGGTGTGCGGCGACGAGAGCAAAACTGCGGTTGAGGAGCATCTGCGTGAGTGCCCGAGCTGTAAAGCGGAATTTGATAATATGAGTGCGAAGCTCGACGGAAACGAAGTCCAGATAAACGAAAAAAATGTTCTCACTGCGGCTGCGAATATGTGGAAAAAGGGTAGACAAAAAGCGTTTTTGAAGGGCAGTATAATCGCACTGCTGATTGTCGCATTGGCGGTGAGCGGATTTTTTGCGTATCACCGTTTCGGAACAGCCGACCGAAACAATACAGACCGTCTGGCGGCGATGGCGGAGGATTATCTTAAAAAGGACAGCCTCACCGTTGAAAAAACAGACGAATGCGGCGATTATCTCGCCGTGTTGCTCACAAAAGACGGCGAGCGTTGTATGTGCCTGTTTGAGCGAGACAGGATATTCAAGAACCGCTTTGCGGCGACGGGCGGTGCGATAACGGACGGCAGCGAGGCGATAAGCAGTTACAATATGGGAGACCCCAACGGCAACGCCGTGCTCGTGTTTTTCGGAGAAAACACCTCCGACAGCGAAAAATATTACACCTTTGAAAACAACAAAACGACATATATCCGCAAAATAGCAAGCGGCAGCTTTGTCGATATTTTTGTCATCCCGGACGAAAACGATATAAATTCCACGCCTGTAATGGTGGATGGAGATTAGACGATACTTCACACTCAAAACACAAGACCCCGAGCGTTCCGGTTAAACGGTGCTCGGGGTCTTGGACTATATTTTTGTCGTTTATATCAGATAAAATGTGTGCTGATGTGTTCTTCCCTCTCCGGCAGGCCGAATTTCTCCTTGCCCAAGGCGATGCTCTTCATAAGAAATGCCATATTTCTTGCGAGTGTCCGCATAGTCTGCTTCCCCTCGCCGTCTTTGTCGGCTTCGCCGCACTTACGCCCGTGGATGCTGTTCCAATATTGGCTTGAGGCTACGGGCATACCTGAAATGGTGAAGAATTTATTCAGCTCATCAAAGGTCGAGGAACAACCGCCTCGCCTTGCACAAGCAATGCTTGCACCGACTTTCATAGTCTTGTCGAAAGCGGAGCTGTAAAACAGGCGGTCAAGGCAGGCTATCAGCGTAGCGTTTGCCGAGGCGTAATACACTGGACTTGCCACAACAAGGCCGTCTGCCTCCCTGAATTTATCGGCAAGTTCGTTTACGATGTCGTCAAATACGCATTTGCCCAATGTTGAGCAGCGGTTGCAGGCGATACATCCTCGAATATCCTTTTGACCGATTTGAACGACTTCAAAATCGATACCCTCGCTGTCAAAAACCTTTTTCATTTCATCGAGTGCTATTCCCGTGTTGCTGCCGACACGGGGACTTCCGTTAATCGCGAGAACTTTCATATTTTACCTCCGAGTAAAAGTTATATTTCTATCAGTTTGTCCTCAAAATCCTTGACATAATATTTTATGTTCTTCACGCCTTTGGATATTACCGTGTGACCCTCGCTTTCAAGCAGCTGCTTTTGCTTCTCGATTCCTTCGGGGTATTTGGCATTAAGCTCGCCGTCCGACTTGAGCACACGCCAATACGGCGTGATGTCACGGTCTCTTTGATAGCTTGCCCATGCGGCAATGTTTACAAATATTCCGGCGGTCATCGGGTCGGTAAAATCGGCGTTGTGGCATTTTGCCAGATACGCCCTCATTTGCCCCACTGTCAAAAGCCTGCCGAACGGAACTTTTTTCATCAGCTCGTCATAGCTTATGGGCGGTGCGAGCAACATCCTTTCTCCGCCGTATCTTTTCACCGTTTTCTCATCCGAGATAATCTGAATTTTCGGCATATCTTTGCAATTATTGAGCATGGAGTTGAAGTCTTTTTTACTTTCGTTTGCCATAATATCACGCTCCGTTATCCGTCTGTCGAGAAAATTCTTCTGCTTATATGTGCGACACGAATTGTCAAAATGTGGGTCTGGATATTCCGCCTTATCCGAAGTGCAGCTTTCAGATAATTACGCAAGCTTGTTGAATTTTACCGTTTGCGCTTTTTCGATATTTTGCCTACCTCATATCGACTCTTTTTTGTATTTCAAAAAGAGTGGTCAATCGGCACCCCTGAGTTCACTGTATCTCAAGACACATATAGTCAAATGCTATCGATTCGCCGTTGATTTTAAAAAATGCAGGATGCTCGCCCGTCTTTTTGAAGCCGAACTTTTCATACAGATGTATCGCCGCCGCATTATCGCTGCGAACCTGAAGTTCGATTATGTCAAACGAGTTTTCTTTTGCAAGCCGTATAATCTCATTCATCAGGCGAGTGCCGATGCCCATATTGTAATAATCTTTCAGCACGGCAATACCGAGGTCGCCCCTGTGGTTCATCCGGCGAGGCAGACGGCTGAGGCTTGCATCGCCCACGATTTTGCCGCCGTCCTTTGCAACTAACATAATCCCGTCACTCGAGTGCTCAAGTTTGCCGATAAAGTCGGCCTCTTCTTCAACGGTAAACGGCAGACCCTCTGCTCCGAAAGTCAAATTGTCCGACTCGCCGCCTATCTGCCTGAGATAATCGAGCATCTGCTCGGCATCCGCCCGAGCTGCCCTTTCGATAACGATATTCATACCTGTCACCTGCCTGTTGGAATTGCATTGAAGTTAAGTTTATTATACAGCGACAAATTTTACTTTTCAATATTTTGGGCACAAAAGCATTGCCGTCCGACAAAAACGGACAGCGGATAAATCGGCTTATCATAAATCACTTTTCGATGTTGTACAAAGAAAAAGCTGCCGTCTGTTTATCAGACAGCAGCTTTAAATTTAAGCAAAATTCGATTTTCGCAAGTTGTTGGGAACAGTTCGCCACCAAAAAAATTATTATGCTACGGCAACTGCCCAACACCCACACAAATTACTCGTCAATTCCTTCGAGTATGTCGCCGACCTCGGCATCGAATCTTTCGGGTGCGTCGATATAATTCCATGCGTCTATAACGCCGTCAAAAGGAACTATTCCGATTTTTGCAAAAAGAATCGGGCTGTACGAAAATCCGCGCTTAGTCTCGCATATCTGCTGCATCTGCTTATTTGTCGAATAGTCCTTGTGCGCCCTGAGATAATCGCAGATAAGCTTCGGATAGAGGGGATCAATCATAACTTCCACATTGCCTATATAGACAGGCCCGCTTGTGATGTGATACTTCGTTCCCGTTCTGGCAGACTGGAACACTTTGTCGGCTCCGATCTTTCCCTGCTCGATTGCGACAAAAGCGATTTTATCTTTGCCGCTTGAGAACAGGTGCAGTATCTTCAATTTACCTTCGTTGCTACTCATAATTATTCTCCTCACATTACGCTCACCGATAAACAGCGAGCGTATATAATACCAAAAATGTCGGCTTCTGCCGAAACCCCAAGCCGCCCCTCCGCACGCACTTATGCTTGACGCACTGCACAGTTGGCTTATGTGTATTATACAAGAACGAAATCCGATAATCAAGCACTTATCATGAAGTTGCGGTTAGATGTTGAGACACCGAGCATGAGCGGATGGCAAAAAAACTACGATTGTTTTTGACTGTTTTGTTGCAAATCTATCCGTCGCCACACTTTGCGTGCAGTATAGGCGTTTTGCATGACTACCGTTATCATCTAAGAATAAAGAGCTAACAGACCTTTTGAAATCTGATAGCTCTCTTTGCTTTTAATCGTTGCCACAACTTCGCAAAATCGGTACTTTTACGGCTCTACAGCCGAGAAA
>CAZFZW010000040.1:0-9709 GCA_964523465.1 uncultured Clostridium sp.
CAGGCTTTGCGCCTGCCGCTATGCCGCAGGTAGCCATGCCGACAAGCACACGGGTAGCATCCGCATTGTCCTCACGGATATTCATATTGGCCTTTGCCTTATCTCTGATTGCGTTGAGTTCAGCAAGTGATTTCATGTTGTTTTTCCTTTCCCGGCTTATGCCGTTTGGTTCGCTGTATTCTCTTCGATATATTCCTTCATCCACTGCACCACTTCGGGTTCGTTCAGCGGCACACCGTCGAGTATCTTTTTCATCTGACGGGTATCAAGTTCAAATGAGTTTTTGTCCACCTCTCTGCGGTAAACAAAATCTCTGTCCGTATTCATCGAGATGAGCAGGGTGACGGTCGATGCGATGTCACCCAGCGGGGTAAAGTCGATACTGTCCGTGTGAAACACGGCGGAAATTACCGTACCCTCTCCCTTTTTCGAGATTATGTCAAGCTTTCCGCCCGTCTGCTCCGCCGCAAGGCGAAACAGCGGAATACCCATGCCGACTTTTCGGGTCGTGCGTGTGGTGAAAAACGGGTCACAGACATTTTGGAGTTGTTCGTCATCCATGCCACAGCCGTTGTCCGCCACGGAGACAGTCAAAAGAGCCTTTGCCGTGTCCTCTGCGACTGAAATTTCTATCAGCTGTGCTCCTGCCGAAATGGAATTCTGGGCTATATCGAGTATATTCAGTGACAGTTCACGCATGGCATTTATGCGTCGAGATACTTGTCGAGAATACCGTCTATCTGATCGGGGGTAAGTCTGCCGTAAACATCGTCATTGATGGTCAAAACGGGGGCAAGACCGCAAGCACCGATGCAGCGACAGGCTTCAATCGAGAAGCAGGCATCTTCGCTGCACTCGCCGGGGCCTATGCCGAGTCGCTCACTTATCTTGTCGAGCAGTGCCTGTGAACCTTTGACATAGCAGGCTGTGCCGAGGCAGACGGAGATGTTGTACTTGCCCTTGGGGCTGAGCGCAAACTGAGCGTAGAAAGTCGATACACCGTATACCTTCTCGAGCGGGACATCCATTCCCTCTGCTATCATAGCCTGAACCTCGAACGGAAGATAACCGTAAATGAGCTGGGCCTCCTGCATTACGTGCATAAGCTGGCTCTTGTCGCCCTTGCACTCGGCAATAACAGCATTAAGCTTTTCTTCCTGCTCGGGAGTGCCGGAAAAAGGTATCTTACTGATTTTTTTGAGCATTGGTAGCCATTCCCTCCTTGAGTTTGAGAAAAAAGTAACATCATAAGGCGTAAAAGGCATTTTGCAATGTCCTCTTCGCATTAAAAGCAATTATATCATAGGAATTACGCTTTTTCTACAGTTTCGGATTAAATTTATGAAATTTTTATCGATAACTGATGTATTTATTTGTCGGGCGATTTTGCAAGCTCCCGCAGGAGCGTAGTCGGAGAACATTCGGGGAGTGAAAAGGTGCTGTGCCCCGAGGCGACATTCTCAAGAAAATGTGCATCCGACGCACGCACAAGGCGCATACCACCGAGCAGTTTATGCTCCCGCAGGAGTCTGTCCCTGTCGGCATTTGCGGATATTTCGGCACATTCGAATCCCCAGTCGGGGTCGAAGAAACCGAGGTTTGATATTACGCTGAAGCTCGGACGATCTATGTGTGCAGGATAACACACGCCGCCAAAATCGCCAACAAGCTCCGACACCTCGTTTATCGAAATAAATGTCGCAGTGCAAAGCAGATGTTCAACGCAACCCAAAACGCCGTCCGCCTCGTCCATAATGAGCTGTTCGCCGAAAAGGTCAAGGCGATTTTGAATTTTCGGCATACGCCGTGAGACAAGCTCGGAAAACTCAAGTGCCGCCGCTGTCTCGGGAAAAAGACAGACTATATGCACTTCTTCCGAGGTCGTCAGCTCCATACCGGGAACAAACGCAATGCCTGCCTGCTTTGCCGCCCTCTCCGCCGCAGGGCAGTTGAGAGAGGAATTGTGGTCGGTCAACGCAAGTGCATCAAGCCCCATCACCTTTGCCATGTTGACAAGATTATAGGGCGTCATGTCGCTGTCACCGCAGGGCGACAGGCACGAGTGCATATGAAGATCGCATAAAAAATCTGCCACTGCTTCGACCTCGAAAAAATTACTCTATCATTTCAACATCCGTATAAATCGCTCTGAATTTATCCGTCACATTTCTGTCCTCATGCCAGTGGCCGAAGAACCATTTTTTGAACTCAACCTCATGCATCACCCAATCGAAAAAGCCCGTAAGCTCCGCATCGTGTGGGTCGGGATAATATCCCATTCGGCGTATTATCTCACTCGGGGCGGTATGAGAGATTATGTAATCCACCTTATATCCGTTCTCTTTTAGTGATGCCGAGGCCTCTCTGTACTCACTGTTGTTCGGCAGCTCCTCGTCCCAGTATGACCTGTCTTTTATTCGTATGTATCTGTCTATACTGTAAGCCCCGCCCATGACGAAGAACTTCTTTTCGTCTATTGAAAACACCTGTCCACGCATGAGATGAACTATATTTCTTCTTATCCTGTGAATTTTTCCGCCATTCCAAAATTCAACGGGATAACGGTAAAGTGCTTTGAAATTCTCGTGATTTCCATCACAGAAGCATATGGTATACGGTCGGTCACTCAGGCTGTCGAGAAACTCATGCTCACGCTCGCTGTCGGAGAAAATATAGCCGAAGTCTCCGCAGATTATCAGCACATCGTCCTCACTCCATGACGGCTCGCTGTATCTGATGAGAGCGGCAAAGTATTCGGGCACTCCGTGAGTGTCACCGGTGATATATATCATCCTGCCGCCCCTTTCGTCTGCACTGTCTATATTATACATTAAACTATATCAATAAATCAACACCGTATATCATTTAAGATATGCCTTTATTTCCCTCGCCGCCTCATCGGAGAGCATACACAGTGAAACAAGGTTCGGCACAGCCATAAGAGCATTCGCAAGATCTGACAGCTCCCAGACAAGTTCCAACTCCGACACGCACCCCAAAAACACTGCCGCCGCATATACGGCATTGTACACCCATCGGCTCTTTTCGCCGACAAGATATTCAAGTCCTCTGCGACCATAATATGACCAGCCGATGAGCGTGGCGAAAGCAAAAAACAATATACTGATACTCACAAACGTCTCGCCCATTCTGCCGAACACGCTTGAAAACGCCTCGGCACACATAGATGCACCCTCTCCGCTTATATCAACGCCCGAGACCAACAGCGTGACCGCCGTGAGCGTACACATCAACACTGTGTCGAGAAACACTTCGAGTATCCCCCAGCAGCCCTGCTCCGTAGGAGAGTCGGTATCGGCGGCAGCGTGGATTATCGCATTGCTTCCGAGCCCTGCCTCATTTGAAAAGACACCCCTTGCAACGCCGTAACGCACCGCCTTTTTGACGCCCCATCCTGCCGCACCGCCTGCCGCCGCCCTGAAAGAGAAAGCTCCCGATATAATACTGCCGAATGCACTCGGCACAGCTCGGTAATTTTTGATTATCACGACAAGGCTTGCAAGAATAAACATGGCACTCATCGGCACGATTATCTTCTCTGCCGCAGATGCTATTCGCTTTATACCGCCAACCGTCACCGCAAACACGCCCACCGACAGCACAGCACCCGTCAGCACGGGCGACAGTCCGAATGTGCTCTCAAGCGAGAGTGCCGCCGCATTCGCCTGTGTCATATTTCCGATGCCAAAAGAAGCGATGACAAGCAAAACGCAAAAGAGCTTTGCCATTTTCTTCATCCCAAGACCGTGCTCCATGTACATAAATGCTCCGCCCATCCACTCGCCGTTTTTGTCACGGCGGCGGTATTTTATGCCGAGAATATTCTCACAACACGCACTCATCATGCCCACAAACGCACTCAGCACCATCCAGAACACCGCCCCCGGGCCGCCCGCCGCTATCGCCGCCGCCACGCCGACGATATTGCCCGTGCCCATGCACGCCGCCAGTGCGGCGGAAAGTGCCTGTGTCTGGGAGATAGCTCCTTGTTGCGTGTCCCTGCGTTTTTTGAAAACACTGCCGAGTGTCACCCTGAACCACAGGTCGATATGCCTGAATTGAAAAAATCCCGTCTTTGCACTCAGCAGCAGACCCGTACCGACAAATGCGACGAGCAGGGGCGCACCCCACAGCACGGAATTCAACGAAGAAACCGCAGAATAAAACAAAACCATACCCCTCATCTCCGTTTAATAAGGATTGATTTGACGCTCGATTTGGTATATACTATAAATTGATATATCATATAGTAACGGATGTGATAGCTTTGACTGACTTCGGATTTGTGAAAACCGCCGCCGTCTGCCCGAGAGTAACGGTGGGCGACACGGATAAAAATGTTGAGAATATTCTGCCGCTGATAAAAAAGGCTGCCAACACGGGTGCACAGATAATCGCCCTGCCCGAGCTGTGCCTGACCGGCTACACCTGCTCCGACCTCTTCTCACAGGACAGGCTTGTCGAAAGTGCCGAGGCTGCACTGCAAAGACTTCTCGATGAATGTGCGGACATCTCCGCTCTTGTGACAGTCGGACTGCCCGTGAGAGTCAGAGGCAGGCTGTTCAACTGTGCCGCAGTTTTCCAGAGCGGCAAGCTCCTCGGCATTGTTCCAAAGAGTTATCTGCCGAATTACAACGAATTTTACGAAAAGCGGCACTTTGCCTCGGGCTTTGACTGTCCGTGCGACAATGTAATTCTGTGCGGCGAGAAAGTACCTTTCGGCAGCATGCTTTTCTGTTCGGACAACGGTGCGACAGTGGGCATCGAGGTATGCGAGGATATGTGGGTTCCCGTCTCGCCCGGAGCAATCCTCGCCCTGAGCGGTGCAAATGTCCTCGTGAACATCTCCGCCTCCGACGAAATGGTGACAAAAAACGATTTCCGTCTGAGTCTCATTGAGCAGACAAGTGCACGCTGCTACTGCGGCTATGTCTACTCCTCGGCAGGTATCGGAGAGAGCACAACAGACCTTGTGTTCTCCGGTGCGTGTACCATTGCCGAAAACGGAGCTGTACTCGCCGAAAATTCACGCTTTGAGCGAAACGGTTCAGTTGTCACCGCCTGCATCGACATCAAAAAGCTCGAAGCTTTGCGCCGAAACAGCGAATTTTATGACAACGCCGCCATCTATGCAGATGATTCCATTCGCCGCATAAATATCACTCTGCCGCAGTTAAAGCAGAGTGATATTGACCGCAAGTTCGATGCACACCCGTTTGTTCCGTCGGACGAAAAGGTTAGAAAAGAGAGATGCGCCGAGATATTCAATATTCAGGCAGCGGCTCTCGCCAAGAGGATGGAACACATAGGACTGAAAAAAGCTTTGGTCGGTATATCCGGCGGCCTCGACTCGGCTCTCGCTCTGCTCGTGACAGACAAAACCTTTGATCTGCTCGGACTGCCCAAGGAAAATATAATCTGCGTAACAATGCCCGGCTTTGGCACAACAAAACGCACAAAGTCGAGCGCCGTCACTCTCACCGAATGTATCGGTGCCGAGCTGCGTGAAATAGATATAGTCCCTGCCTGCACTCAGCATATGCAGGACATAGGCCACGATATGAACATACTCGATGTAACTTACGAAAATGTTCAGGCTCGTGAGCGCACTCAGATTCTTATGGATATTGCCAACAAGGACGGTGCACTTTTAGTCGGCACGGGCGACCTGTCCGAGCTTGCTCTCGGCTGGTGTACCTATAACGCCGACCATATGAGTATGTACGGGGTCAACTGCTCCGTGCCCAAAACTCTCGTGCGTTATCTCGTCTCATTTGTCGCAGACGAAAGGGGCGGTGCTCTCGGAGAGGTTCTGCGTGAGATTCTCGCAACTCCCGTCAGTCCCGAGCTTCTGCCACCGGACAAGCAGGGCAAAATAGCGCAAAAGACAGAGGATACCTTAGGCCCATATGAAGTTCATGATTTCTTTTTGTATCATTTCCAGCGTTTCGGCACTACACCCGAAAAGATAATGTTCATGGCCTGCCGTGCGTTTGACGGAGTATACACGCCCGAGCAGATAGAAAACTGGCTCAGGCTCTTTATAAGAAGATTCTTCTCTCAGCAGTTCAAGCGTTCCTGCATCCCCGACGGCCCGAAGGTCGGTTCGGTCAGCCTCTCCCCCAGAGGTGACTGGCGTATGCCCTCGGATGCAAGCTGTGCCGAATGGCTCAAGTTTTAACGAAAGGAAACCGAGATATGAAAAAGCTTAAAAGTGTTATCGCCGCTATATTGTGTGCCGCTCTGCTTTTGGGATTTGCCGGCTGCTCGCAGTCAAACAAAACCGCACTGAACATTTCGGGTGCTCAGATAAATTACGAAACATTCCTTTATTATCTGGACACCGTACACGCATTTCCCGAGAAATACGGTCTTGGCGAGAATCCCTCCGACGAAGAGCTGATAAGCACTGCTGTCGAGCTTTGCTGTGAATATGTTGCAGTCAACACAAAGCTCGAGCAGGAGCAGCTTGTGCTCACCACCACAGAAAAGCGTTCCGCCTCCGACAGCCTTGAGGACATATGGCACGTTTTCTCCGCCTACTATGAAAAGCTCGGCATATCAAAGCAGACCTTAATGAAGATACAGACCTCCGATGCCGCACGAAACAGACTGTTCTATTTCGTGTTCGACAACGGTGGCGAGCGTGCCGTCAACGAAGAAGATGTAAAAAAATACTATAACGAAAACTGCATCTCATTCCGTGCAATAAACGGCTATCTGACAACCACCGACGAAAACGGCGACACAGTGACGATGACCGCCGACCAGATAGCTCAGGTGAACAGCGAGTTTACCGACCTCGAATCAAGCCTCAAAAACGGTCAGACAATGAGTGAAATAGTCGAAAAATATACCGCAAAACATCCGACCGTCACTGCCTCCGACCAGCTCAAGTTCATCAAAAAGGGTACCGAGTCCTATCCCGACGGATTTTTTGAGGAAGTCAGCAAGCTCAAGGACGGTGCCTGCAAGGTAATAATCATTGACGAGTTCATCTTCCTTGTGCTGAAGGATTCACCCGATAAGGACGAAGCCGAGCAGTATTATCAGCGTTACCGTGACGAGTGTTTGAAGAGCCTGCACGGAGAAGAGTTTGATGAAATAGTCAAAAGCTACACCGAGGGACTCAAGGTCGAGAAGTATGAAAGGGTAATCAACAGTGCCCTCAAGGAGGTTCGCAAGAATGGCTGAGATAACAAAAAACGAAGTCATTGATGCCATTCTGAGCAGGCAGACGATAAGAGAATACAAGCCGATACCTCTCACGGACGGTCAGCTCGAAACTCTCACAAAAGCCGCAATGCTCGCCCCCAGCGGCAGAAATTCTCAGCCGTGCCATGTCAGATTCATCTGCAACGCCGAGATGCTCTCAAAAATGCAGATAGACTTCAAAAACATCGTCGGCTGGGATACACCCGTGCACACAAGGAGCGACAAAAACCCGTTTTATCACAACGCCCCGACCTTTGCTGTCATCTTTGCCGAAAACGACTGCCGCATGGATGCAGGCATAATGGTTGAAAACATCTGCATCGCCGCAAAGGGTATGGGCCTTGGCACCTGCATTGTGGCAAGTGTATCTCCGCTGTTTGACGATGCGGACAAAGGTACATATTGGCGTGAAAAGATAGACATTCCCACAGACTACAAATTTATGATAGGTGTGGCAATAGGCGTGCCGGACGAAGTGCCGGAGCAAAAACCCCGTGACCCGAGCAAATTCAAGACGATAAAATAAATCCGCACACACTATTTTTGCAGCATGAGAGGAGCTCAATAATGAGGAAATTATCGGTCATCGGTTTTTTCGGCGGAAACCAGAATGTGTCCGACGGGCAAGGCGTAAAAACAAAAATTGTTACCGAAGAGCTTGAAAAAGCTTTTGGCGCAGACAATGTCAAACGGGTAGACACATGCAATTGGAAAAAGAACCCACTGAAACTGTTTTCGAATATTGTCCGTGCTGTCAGAAACAGTGAAAATGTGATGTTCTTGACCGCAGAAGGCGGCCTGAAGATTTTCCCGACACTGTTGCTTATGGCAAACATCGACAACAGATGTAAGTTGCACTATTATGTAGTAGGCGGCTGGCTCGGAAGATTTTTAGACCAAAACAAAAGCTCAACAAAGATATTAAAACGCCTTGATGCCATTTATGTTGAACTTCCTGCGATGCTCGAAGATTTAAACAGACGGGGATTCGCCAACATAGTATTTGTCAACAAGTTCAGAAGAATGAACATCGCTGACGAAAGTATTACGAATCAAACTCCTGCCGAACCTTTTAAGCTCTGCTACTTCTCCCGAGTTATGAAAGAAAAGGGCGTCGAAGAGTGTATAGAATCGGTAAAACTGGCAAACCAAAGAGCCGGACGAGTAAAGTTTACACTTGATATTTACGGCACTGTAAATTCACTTTATAAAGACACATTTGAAAACGCGATGAAGTCCTTCCCCGATTATATCAAGTACGGCGGCGTCGTTGATTTCCAGCACAGCACCGATGTTTTAAAAGACTACTTCGCCATGCTGTTCCCGACATTCTATCCCGGCGAGGGCTATCCAAACACTGTTGTCGATGCCTACGCCGCAGGACTCCCGGTCATAGCAACCCGTTGGAACTACAACGAGGATATTATAAGAGAAAACGAGGACGGAGTTTTTGTCGATGTCGGCAATGTCGAGCAGTTGGCCGATGCAATGGATCACCTGACAGACGACCTCGAGCACTATCAGACAATGCGTAAAAACTGTCTTGATCGATGCAGAGACTATCTTCCCGAAAACGCCATACGCAAAGTTATAGAACAGATGAAATAAACAAGAAACGACCGCAGGTGCATTTTCTGCATTCTGCGGTCGCTTTATATTCCGTTGTCAGCGTTTCTTTCCCGATACCACATATTTTTCATCGTCCGAAACAGCTGTGTCCACATCAAAATACGGCGAAAGCACTTGACTCAACTGCTGTGCCGTGAGCATTTCACGGGACACGCTTTCCGCTCTACCGCTGTGGTGGCGATGCAATGCAGAAAGGCTCATACCGTGTGCAACGGTCAGTCTGCCGCCTTCTTTTATCCAGTGTGACAGTCGCTCAACGAGCCGCTCTGGGCACTCAAAGTGCGGAAACGCATTGTATATAACCGCACCGTCATACACCCTGTCCGGCGTCAGTTCCTCAATATCTCCGCAAACAACCTCAATTCTCGGGTCGTGCAGCTTTCCTGCGGCGATTCGTGCCATCTCGGTTGAGAGGTCAACGCCCGTCACCCTCGACACATTGCGTGAGAGGTAATAAGGGAACAGCACGCCCGTGCCGCAGGCAACATCGAGTACAACGCTGTCTCTTCCGACCTCGGCGCAGTCGAGAATGAAATTTATTTTTTCATCGCTCTTCACCATCCCGGCATCCCATTCGGGTGCAAGACGGTCAAAAAAAGCCGCTATTTCCTTTTTGTTCAAGGCGATACCTCCGCACTGCTTATACCCAATATGATACCACAATCGAGCCGATTATACAATCGTCAAATTACCCCCAACCGAGTTTGATACAGGGTTGGGGGGTGAATTCTTTATGATATTCTGATTCTTGTGACCGAGATTTTTCACCTTGCATTATTCATACAAACGCCCATCATATCTCCCTGAGAAGTATTGCCGAGCAGTTTTTCATCTCGAACACGGG
>CAZFZW010000041.1:0-9606 GCA_964523465.1 uncultured Clostridium sp.
AAGTGAGCATTGCACCTACGCCGCCCTCAAGGTCAGCTATCTTTGCCGCAACGCAGTCATTGGTCGGATTCTGGAGACGGGTGTAAAAATATCCCGACTCCTGCAAATCAAAAAGTCTGCCCATCTGCTCGCTCGACTCATACTTGTATGTTGTGCTCTGGTATATCGGCACTACACGAGGCTCGCCGTTTTTGGGCGTATAGCCGGACTGGACACATTTTGTTTCGATCTTGCTCATTTTTATATCTCCTTTTTTATCAGTCTTTGAGAAAATATTTCATAAGCTCGCAACCGACTTCAATAAATTTGCCGGTCTGTGCAGCTGTTTTTTCATTTATGCTCGGAACACCGCTGTCAAGCTCATTACCTTTACAGTATATCAGATACGGCACGGGGTCAGAGGCATGGGTGCGTGTTGCGATAGGTGTGGGATGGTCGGGCAGTACCATAACCTTGTAATCACCCTGAGAGTCAAGATAATCAAGGACTTTCGGCAAAACTCGGCTGTCGATAAGTTCTATCGATTTAACCTTATTTTCAGGCTCGTTTCTATGTCCGCACTCATCGGGAGCTTCCAGATGAATATAGACAAGGTCTTGACCTTTACGCCACTCATCGATAGCGGCATCTGCTTTTCCCTCAAAATTCGTGTCAATATAGCCTGTTGCACCTTCAACTTCAGGGGTGTTCATACCTGCGCATATGCCGATACCTTTGAGAAGATCAACTGCGGAAACCACGCTGCCCTTTACGCCGAATTTTCCCTCAAAAGACTCGAGTGCAGGGCGGCTACCCTCGCCCCAAAGCCAAATTGAATTCGCCGGGAGCTTACCCTCGGCAACTCGCTTTTGGTTCACGGGATGATTTTTAAGCAGGTCATAGCTCTCACGCATCATATTTATAAGCTTTTCGGCATTTGCACTCGTGGAAAGATATTCGCCGACTACCCTGCCGGAAATATCATGCGGAGGTGTCATATTGCCAAGATCGGTAGTTCCGTTGTGAACCATCAGGCAATGACGGTAGGCAACGCCGCTGTAAAAATCGAACTCACCGCCGCCGAAGTGCTCCTGCACGGTCTTGATTATCTCGGCCGCCTCCTCGGTGGAAATATCGCCGCCCGAGTAGTCAACCATGATTTTATCGGAATAATTCTCCTCATCACTGAGGCTCACAAGATTGCAACGCAGAGCAATGTCGGTCTCGCTCATCTCAACTCCGATGCTCACAGCCTCAAGCGGTGAACGACCTGTATAGCAGACCAGCGGATCAAAACCGAGCACGCTCATATTCGCAACATCGCTTCCGGGTTTAAGTCCGGGCGCAACAGTTCTGACAAGGCCTACCTCGCCTTTTGCGGCAAGAGAGTCCATATTCGGCTTATTCGCCGCCTCCATAGGCGTTTTTCCGTCGAGAACATCAACGGGATAATCCGCCATTCCGTCACAGAGAACAACTGCATATTTCATATATTATCATCCTCTCAGGGAAAAATTTCATTCGGCACGACTGCTTCGTGATACTTTATTATACCATAAAGCAATGAAGCAATAAAGTAAAAATATGCGTCGAATTACAAGAAATTTCAACTGCAAAGTGTAAAAAAATGTTGCAATACGCCGAGGGATAAAAAATTTTCGCTTTTTCCGCCGTCAATCTAAGCAAAAGACGCCTTTCGATGTACAAAGGTCAATGTAAAGTTAATCTCTTTACATTTCACCCGGTTTAAAAACGAACAATAAAATAAGCTCAAATCTTCAAAAGTCTTAATTTTCAAGGACTTCTAAAAGATAAGAGCTTTAATTTCAAAAGCACAGCGGTTCTGTAAAGCTATTTTGCTTGACATCAATGACCGTGCGGCACAACATCCAATTTATCCTTTTCACTGCCGAGATCCGCACGAAGAAGCGCAAAAAACACAGTTCCCAGCAAAATCTCAACGCACCATATAGTCTTGCCGCCAAGATAGCCGCTCAAAAACGCCGAGGATATACCGCCTGCAATGAACGAAGCTATCATCAGCATATGCGAGAGCATTCTGTTTCTCGCCTCACGGTTGCCGTTTCTTATGTATCGCACAAGGTACACTCCGACTTGACGGACATGGTTGGTGCAAAATGTTGTTGCCATCGGCATCTTCTTCGCCTGGCGAAAAGTATTGAATTGCATTGAGGCGATGAAGTTGACCGCCAACTGACAGATCTGCGGCGGTGCGTCATCGGGCACAAAGCCGAGCACGAGCACCCACAGCATTTCAAATGCAACAAACGCCGTGTCCCAACGCATTATTCCGAGGCGGTTGACCTTTTTGGGAAGGAACTCGGAAATGACCGTGCCAAGAAGATAAGCGGAGGCCGGCAGCAGATAATAGACTGCCTTTTTAAAATTACCTTTGCCGAGCTGCACTGCCATGAGGACAAAGTTTGCAGTCTGTGCATTGCAGAAAACTCCGCCCTTGAGAATATAGGTATATGCGCCGAAGAAACCACCTACGGCTATCATAACGGCAAAAACCCACAGTTTTTCACACTCTAGCAATTCTTCTTTTTTCTTTAACTCATTTTTCATTGTCTCACCTGTTTCAGAAAATCAGTTTATCACCGCTTCAGCGTGCTGTCAAGGGCAAAAGACTTGAAAAAAAAGCTATCTCATGATATGATTAAAAGGTTGTAATACATTATAAATAAGAGGAAATCAAAAAGATGTCAAAGTTGCTCAAGTATTTAGGAAAGTACAAAAAAGAAAGCATCCTTGCACCGTTTTTCAAGCTCATCGAAGTGGCGTTTGAGCTGACTGTTCCGCTGATAGTTGCGGCTATCATCGACAACGGTATTGCAAACGGCGACAAAGCGTATATCATCAATCGCTGCTTAATACTCGGTCTGCTCGGCGTGCTGGGACTCGCAAGTGCGCTGACTGCCCAGTATTTTTCGGCAAAGGCCGCTGTGGGCTTTGCCACCGACATTCGTCATGTGCTCTTTTCGCACATCGGCAGGCTCTCGTATTTGCAACTCGATTCGCTCGGCGCACCGACACTTATTACAAGGCTGACCGGTGATATAAATCAGGTGCAAACCGGTGTCAATCTGACACTGCGACTTGTTCTGCGCTCACCGTTTGTCGTTTTCGGTGCGGTGCTCATGGCATTCACCGTGGACACAAAGTCCTCGCTCGTTTTCGTAGTTGCGGTGCCCGTGCTGGCGGCTGTGATTTTTGCGATAATGCTCGTGTGCATACCGATGTATCGCAAGGTTCAGCAGAGACTTGACGGCATTCTCGGCAAGACCCGTGAAAACCTGCTCGGCACAAGAGTTGTAAGGGCATTTTGCAAAGAAGACGAAGAGATTGCCGACTTCGATGAGAAAAACGATGCACTGACAAAGATGCAGACGGCTGTGGGCAGAGTTTCCGCCTTCATGAATCCTGTAACTTTCGTTTTGATAAACCTTGCGGTGATAGCACTGATTTATGTCGGAGCAATAAGAGTAAGCTCGGGTAACATCTCACGGGGTGATGTCGTCGCTCTGTACAACTATATGTCACAGATACTCGTCGAGCTTATCAAGCTTGCGAATCTTATAATCAGCGTCACCAAGGCCATCGCCTGCGGCAACAGAATACAGTCCGTGCTCGACATTGAACCGGGCACAGTCTCGGGCTATGAGACCGTCGGTGACAAGACAGGCAAATATGCGATTGAATTTGACTGTGCCGGTCTTTCATATGGCGGTGCAGAGGAGTCACTGCACAACATTTCGCTGAAAATCGAGCGTGGCAGCACAGTCGGCGTTATCGGCTCAACAGGCTCGGGTAAAAGCTCGCTTGTCAACCTCATTCCCCGTTTCTACGATGTAACAGACGGCAGAGTGCTTGTTGACGGCATTGACGTGCGTGACTATGACACAAATGCTCTGCGTGCCAAGATAGGTGTCGTTTCGCAAAAGAAAGCGCTGTTTGCCGGCACTGTCAGAGACAACATCCGCTTTGGCAAGGCAGATGCCACGGACGAAGAAATATGGCAGGCACTCGAAACCGCACAGGCAAGGCAAATGATAGAGGACAAGAGCGGCAAGCTCGACTTTGTACTCGAGCAGGAGGGCAAAAATCTTTCCGGCGGTCAGCGTCAGAGAATGACGATTGCCCGTGCGCTCGTGCGCAAACCCGAAATTCTTATCCTCGACGATGCCGCAAGTGCGCTTGACTATGCCACGGGCGCAGCACTTAACAAGGCTCTTCGCAACACCGACTTTGCACCGACTGTCATAACAGTCTCTCAGCGTGTGGCGGCTATTCGCAATGCGGATGTAATAGTCGTGCTTGACGAGGGCGAGATTGTCGGCACCGGCACCAATGATGAACTGCTCGCCTCGTGCGAAGTATACAGAGAAATTTTCGCTTCACAGCTCGAAAAGGAGGATGCATAAAATGAAAAACAAAAGCGTTCTCAAACGGGTTATATCGGTCATAGGGCGTTCAAGGCTTCTGCTCTTCCTCTCGCTCGTGCTCTCCGTCGGATATGTCATTATGTCACTGTATATCCCCGTCCTCGCAGGTCGAGCAATAGACGGCATAACAGACGGCGGCCATGTAAATTTTGACACAATCAAAACCTGCCTTTTCGGTATCCTCATCTGCGCCGTTGCAGGCGGCATTTTCCAGTGGGTGATGAACATCATCAACAACAAGATAGCCTATAACACGGTAAGAGACATCCGTTCAAAGGCGTTTGCTCATATGCAGTCGCTCCCCGTGGCCTTTGCCGATTCACACCCCTACGGTGACATCGTCAGCCGCATAACCGCAGATGCCGAGCAGTTCGCAGACGGTCTCATTTTGGGCTTTTCTCAGCTGTTTTCGGGCATCGTTACCATTGCGGTAACTCTCGTTTTCATGCTCACCATCTCGCCCATAATCACCCTTGCAGTAGTCGTGCTGACGCCGATTTCGCTCTTCACCGCACGCTTTATAGCAAGACGAACCTATTCGATGTTCAAAAAGCAGTCCGAGACCAGAGGCGAACAGACTGCACTGATAAACGAGATGATACAGAATCAGAAAACCGTTCAGGCGTTTTCATATGAAAACACGGCACTCGAGCGTTTTGACGAGACAAACGAGCGACTTCGCAAGTATTCGTTAAAATCCATCTTCTTTTCGTCGCTGACCAATCCCACGACCAGATTCATAAACAATCTCATCTACGCCGTAGTCGGGCTCATGGGCGGAATTTTCGCCATCGGCGGTGCAATAACCGTCGGCGGATTCGTAAGCTTCCTCGCCTACTCAAACCAGTACACAAAGCCGTTTAACGAAATTTCGGGCGTTGTGACAGAGCTGCAAAACGCTCTCGCCTGCGCCGCACGAATATTCGAGCTGATAGACGAAGAACCTGAAAGCTCCGACAGCGATTGCAAAGAGCTTGTCGCACCCGAGGGCAGCGTCAATTTTGACAAAGTCTGCTTCTCCTATGACAAGGACAAAAAACTTATTGAGGACTTCGACTTCTTCGCGCCTGCCGGAAAGACCATTGCCGTTGTAGGCCCCACGGGTTGCGGCAAGACCACGCTTATTAACCTCCTGCTTCGTTTCTACGATGTCGATTCAGGCAACATAAATGTTGACGGCGACAACATTACCGACCTGACAAGACACAGCCTGCGCCGCAACTTCGGCATGGTGCTCCAGGACACATGGATAAAGCACGGCACTGTCAAGGAAAATATTGCATTCGGCAAGCCCGATGCAACCGATGACGAGATAATCGCCGCCGCCAAAGCCGCCCGTGCTCACAGCTTTATAAAAAGGCTCAAAAACGGCTATGACACGATTATCGGTGACGATGACGGACTCTCCGAGGGCGAGCGACAGTTACTCTGCATTGCGAGAGTTATGCTCATGAAGCCGCCGATGCTCATCCTCGATGAGGCCACCTCTTCCATAGACACACGAACCGAAGTAAAGGTTCAGCAGGCGTTCAACACCCTCATGCAGGGCAGAACTTCATTCGTCGTAGCTCACAGGCTCTCCACCATTCGTCATGCAGACTGCATACTTGTGATGAAAGACGGCAGAGTTGAAGAACACGGCACACACGAAGAGCTTATCGCCAAAGGCGGATTTTACAAAAAGCTCTACAACAGCCAATTCGCACAGTAAAAAAACGACTTTGAAACCGGCTTGCTTGTGGCAGGTCGGTTTTTTGCATATAAAGCCGTAAGGCAAATACAAAGTTGACACCGAGAAAAAATTATAATAATATAAAGAAAATCTTTGTGTTTTCAAGGAGACTGCAATATGCTTAACATTCAAAATCTCACAAAAACCTACGGGGATAAAAAAGCTGTAGATAATCTGTCGCTGCACATCGCTCCGGGCGAGATATATGGATTTATCGGCAGAAACGGAGCAGGAAAAACCACCACGCTCAAATCCGTTGTCGGTATTCTGCAATTTGACGAGGGAGAGATTACGGTAAACGGTGTCTCGATAAAGAAAAATCCTCTCGAGTGCAAGCGTATGATCGCCTATATTCCCGACAATCCAGACCTGTACGACTACATGACGGGCATAAAATATCTAAACTTCATTGCCGATATTTTTGCAATACCCGCCGATGTTAGACTTGAAAGAATACATAATTATGCCGAACGTTTCGCCTTAACTGACGACCTCGCACAGCCTATCGCCGCATATTCACACGGCATGAAACAAAAGCTTGCGATAATCTCCGCATGGCTGCACGAGCCGAAGCTGATAATAATGGACGAACCGTTTGTCGGACTTGACCCGTCTGCGGCGCATCAGCTCAAAATCATGATGCGTGAGGTGTGCGACAACGGCAGTTCCATCTTCTTCTCGACCCATGTGCTTGAGGTTGCAGAAAAACTCTGCGACAAAGTTGCAATAATCAACAACGGCAGGCTCATCCGCTCGGGAACTATGGACGAAGTCAAAGGAGACGAGAGCCTTGAGAGCGTATTCCTCGAACTGGAGGGAGAAAAATGCTGAAAGCCCTGCTCAAAAAACAAATGCTCGAACTGAACAAAAGCTTTTTCATCGACCGCAAAACGGGCAAACTCAAGAGCCGAGGCTCGGCAATATTTTCGATAATTCTCTTCTCGCTGTTGATGATTTTTGTCATCTGCGGAATGTTTCTCTATATGTCCTACTCGATAAGTCCCCTGCTAACGGCAGGACTTGATTGGCTGTATTTTGCCATAATGGGCGCAACTTCCATTATGTTCGGACTTTTCGGCAGTGTGTTCAACACATATTCATCCCTTTATGACGCAAAAGACAACGACCTGCTGCTGTCGATGCCGATACCGCCGTCAAAGCTCATGGCGGCAAGACTGGCAGGCGTTTATCTCATGGGACTTATGTACACAGGATCTGTGATTTTTCCTGCCGTCATAATGTATTTCATCTGCTCAAGACCGAAAGCAATTTTCGGAATACTTTCGATTTTTTCGGCTCTGGTTTTGACTGTTCTGGTGCTCATTTTCTCCTGTGCGCTCGGCTGGGTCGTGGCAAAAATATCCGCAAAGCTCAAAAACAAAAGTCTCGTCAGCGTTGCGGTATCGATACTGTTCATCGGCGGCTACTATCTGATATATTTCAAGGCAAACGAAATTATCGGCACGATAATCGAAAACAGCGGCGATGTCGCCGATAAGTTAAGAGGCTCGGCATATCCGCTGTATCTGCTCGGCAGGGCGTGCGCCGGTGAACCTCTCCCGACACTGCTTTTGACGGCAATAACCGCCGCTCTGTTTTATTTTACATTAAGAATTATGTCAAGGTCATTTGTACGCCTTGCGACTGTCGGCGGCAAGGGCACAAAGGCTGTATACAAAGAGAAAAAGACAAGGGCACAAAGCATTGACAACGCCCTGCTTCGCCGTGAAATTAAGCGTTTTCTCTCATGCCCCGCATATATTCTCAACTGTTCCCTCGGCTCGTTTTTTCTCCTTGCATTTTCAGTGCTGGCACTCTTCAGGGGCGAATGGCTTACGGATTATCTTGCACACTCCGCAGCGGAAGTTTACGACGCTCTGCCGGCTATCGCCTGCCTCGTCATTCTGACAATATCATCAATGAACATTATCACCGCACCGTCCGTCTCACTTGAGGGCAAAGGACTGTGGATAGTTCGTTCGCTGCCCGTGACATCGGAGCAGATACTCAAGGCAAAAATAAAGCTGCATATGCTCTTCTCGGCAGTGCCTGCGCTGATTTGCGGTATCTGCCTGTGCATTGCCCTGACGCCGGACTTTTGGGCTGCAACAGCTATTATCATTCTGCCTCTCATATTCAACCTCCTGTGTGCCGTTTCGGGCTTGAGAATAGACCTCAGGGTGCCGAACCTCAGTTGGACAAGCGAGAGTGCGGCTATTAAGCAGAGCTTTCATGTCATTCTCGCCATGCTCCTGTCGCTGGCACACATCGCACTGATATTCATATTCTTCACATTAGCCTCATCCTTTGTGTCCCCGTCTGCGGCTATCGCCCTGTGCATACCGATTGTGCTAATAATGACACTTTTCTCCGCCTCACACCTCAAGAAAAAAGGCGTGAAAAGGTTGGAAGAGATATAAACAGCGCCTCTCGTAAAACAAATAAAAGGTCGTGTATCGCAGCTGGTACACGACCTTTTTGCATAAGATTTAGAGAAGTTTGGCAAAAAGATGATGGTTGAAAAAGGTGCTGTTTAATTCAACTTACTGTTGGCTCTTTTATGTCAACACCATTGATAACGGGCAGCACCTCCCTATGGACTGCTTATCATGTTTCGGCTGTATAACACTCCCTCCGTCACGGCTACGCCGTGCCACCCCTCATCTGCATGAGACGAAAAGTTCGATAAATTATACTTTGTCAAACAGATTAAAAAGTACACTTGGCTCGCCTTTTGGAAGCGCCTGTTTTCGCTTCGATTTTTCAAAGTGGGAACGGACAGGGGCAAGCCCTGTCCCTACGGAGTGGTTGCGATTTTTTTGCGGTAATGCAGTTTTTGCGTAGGGACATCCGCACATGCAAAAACCGCCCGAACAGTTCTGTTCGGGCGGTTCGCTATATCAAATCAATTCACTTACTTATCAAGGTTTGACTTGAGGGTGCTGAGCTCATCGGAGAGAGCCTTGGGAAGCTTGTCGCCAAACTTCGAATAGAACTCCTCGATGCCCTCTGCCTCGGTTTCCCACAGTGCGGTGTCAACGCTGAGAATCTCCTTGAGCTGAGCCTCGCTCACCTCATCCTCAAGACCCTCGAGGTTGATGTCCTCTGCCTTGGGCACGAAACCGATTGCAGTCTCGTCAGCGTCAACCTTGCCCTCGCAGCGCTTGATAATCCACTCAAGTACACGCATATTGTCGCCGAAGCCGGGCCACAGGAAGTTGCCGTCGTCGTCCTTACGGAACCAGTTGACATTGAAAATCTTGGGAGCCTTATCGGCATCAAGGCCTGCGCCGATGTCGATCCAGTGCTGCCAGTAGTCAGCCATATTGTAGCCGCAGAACGGAAGCATAGCCATGGGGTCACGGCGAACAACGCCGACTGCACCGGCTGCTGCTGCGGTGGTCTCGGAAGCCATGATGGAGCCTACGA
>CAZFZW010000042.1:0-9429 GCA_964523465.1 uncultured Clostridium sp.
CAATCGGCGCTATCAAGCGTGAGATGAACAGCGCAAAGTGGACCTGGTTCGCAGTCGGTTATCAGTGCGGTTTCGCATATGTTATCTCGCTGCTGATAAACCAGTTCGGCAATCTCTTCACCGGCAATCTCGGCGGTGCGGTAGATATAATAAGCCTTGTCGCCGCTTTCATCCTGCTTATTGGCATGATATACATGCTCGTTCGCCCCTACAAAGAGGCTACTAAGCTCGACAGAGATGTAAAGGTCACAAAATAATCTGCTCTCGTGAAAGGAGTCTTTCATATGCTCACTTGGCTCATAAACAATTTGGCCACGGTAATAATAACCCTTGTGCTTGCCGCAGTTGTGGCTGCGATAATAGCAAGCCTTGTCAAAAACAAAAAGAAAGGGAAATCTTCCTGCGGCTGTAACTGTGCCAACTGTGCAATGGCAGGCTCCTGCCACCCCACTGCAGAAAAGAAATAAAATCTACTCCCTAAGAAAAGAGAAAAAGTAACACAAAAATCCGACCTGTGCATACAATCACGGGTCGGATTTTTTGTTTTAAAAAGACGTTCGCTTTATTCTGTTTTTTGATATCGTCTAATCAGAAATAAAAGTTCAGTCGCCTAAGCCTTTCAATGCGTCTGCGAGACGGGTGAGGTCGTTTTTGTCGAAGAAATCTATCTCGAGCACGCCGTTTTCCCTGCCGGGCTTGGTGCTGACTTTTATCTTTCTGCCGAGGAAGTCGGTCAGAGCAAGCTCCACCTCGTCGTAGTAGCTTTCACGCCTTGCCGCCGTGCGCTCTTTCTGCGGCTCTTTATTTCTTTTTTTGACTAATTTTTCGACATCACGAACTGTCATGCCTTTTTCGATGATGAGCTTTGCGGTCTCAATCATATCTTCGGCATCCTTGAAACCGAGCAACGCTCTTGCGTGTCCGGCGGAAAGAGTGCCGTCCGACACAAGCTCGAGCACCTCATCGGGGAGTTTCAGAAGTCGCAGTGCGTTGGCAATTGCAGGGCGGGACTTGCCCACCCTCTCTGCCGCCTCATCCTGAGTGAGTGAGAGTGTGTCCATGAGTGCCTTTATACCCTGCGCCTCTTCTATTGCGTTCAAGTCCTCACGCTGGAGATTCTCTATAAGCGCAAGTGCCATTGCCTCTTCGTCGCTGAGTTCCTTTATCACAACGGGAACTTCCGTCAAGCCTGCCATACGGGAGGCACGCCAGCGGCGTTCACCTGCGACGAGCTGATAGCTGCCATCGGGCATGGGGCGCACGAGCAGCGGCTGAATCACGCCGTGCTTTGCAATACTGTCCGAAAGCTCGGCGAGTGCGTCGTCATCGAAAACCTTTCTGGGCTGGTCACGGTTCGGCTCAATGTCCATTATCTTGAGCTTGACCGCAGAAGTTGAGGCTATCTCCTCAATAGAGTTGTCCGCAAACAGGGCATCGAGTCCCCGTCCGAGTCCGCCTTTTTTTGCTGCCATTTTATTCATCCTCTCAAGTGAGCAGGGGTTGCACCCTGCCGTAAATAGGAATACGGTTTACTTTATCTTTCCGTTCATTCTCAAAAATTCAAGAGCGAAGTCGTTGTATGCGCTTGTACCTTTAGAGCTTCTATCATAGTACATAACCGGCTGACCGAAGCTCGGAGCCTCCGACAGTCTGACATTTCTCGGGATAACCGAGGAATACACCTTTCTGGGGAAGAAGCGTTTGACCTCATCGACCACCTGCTGAGTCAGATTGAGTCTGCCGTCATACATTGTCAGCAAAACGCCCTCAATCTCTATCATCGGATTATACAGTCTCTTGACCTGTCTGACGGTGGACATAAGCTGTGACAGACCTTCAAGTGCGTAGTATTCGCACTGAATCGGCACCATTACAGTGTCCGATGCACACAGTGCATTGAGTGTTATAAGTCCGAGTGACGGCGGGCAATCGAAGAAAATGAAGTCGAAGTCTGCCTTGACGGGAGCGAGCGCAGTCTTGAGTCTGCTCTCACGGCGATCCATATCGACAAGCTCAAGCTCTGCACCGGCGAGTGCCATGTTCGAGGGCAGCACCCACACGTTGTCATATTCGCTCTGAATGATAACCTCTTTGGCCGGCACGGAGTTAATCATGACATCATATGCCGACTGCTCCAGCTCACGCTTGTTTATGCCGAGTCCGCTCGTGGCGTTACCCTGGGGATCTATATCCGCAAGGAGCACCTTGTAACCCATATCACCGATTGCGGCGGCAAGGTTTACGGCGGAAGTCGTCTTGCCCACTCCGCCCTTCTGGTTGACTATTGCGATAACCTTTCCCACAAATCATATCTCCTTTGTAAAAATTCCGCAAAAATTATAGCACAACGAGCCGTAAAGGTCAATTAAAATATGGGACAATACTCCGTGCAACGGTGTTTCACGTGAAACATCGACAAAAGCGACAAGGCGGCAGACCGCTCAAAGTCTGCCGCCTTGTCGTGATGTGGGGTGTGAAAGAGAAAGATATGGTAATAGTGGTTGTCAAATTTAATCAGCCTGCCGGTCGGCTGTATGCGCTGTCTTTGGGGATTCGGACGGTGAACTCGATATTTTCCTCTGTCTCCGTCCGCACGGTCTCCGCCTCTATCCCTGCCTCACGCATTGTGTCTACGGCGTGGTTTATAGTGTTTACAAATATCCGTACATCCTTGAAAAGCTTTATCACTTTCTGCTTGTGTGAAACTGTGTCCTCAACTATCGCATTAACGAGCTTTTCAGTCTGTGCAACATTCAGCGAACGCTTTATCACTGTGTCCACTGCGGCGTGGAGCTTGTCGCTGTCGTCTATTCTCAGCAGGGCACGGGCGTGGCGTTCGGTGAGATTTGCCGAAATTATCTTCTCCCTTATATCCTCGGGCAGGCGTAAAAGCCTGAGCTTGTTTGACACGGTAGACGGTGCCTTACCGAGTTTTCGGGATACTTCACTGCGGTCGAATCCGTGCTTGTCTGTGAGAGCTTCAATTGCAAGTGCTTCTTCAAAAAAGTTCAGGTCGCTACGCTGAAGATTTTCTATCACCGCATAGACAGCGGCCTGTGCCGAATCCGTATTTATGACGATGCACGGCACACGGGTAAATCCGACACTTGTTGCGGCTCGCAGTCGCCGTTCCCCTGCTATCAGCTCGTAATTACCGTCGCCGTCCTTTTCCCTGACGCTCAACGGCTGCAATATTCCGTTTGCACGGATGCTCTGTGCAAGAGCGTCGAGCGAATCGGGGTCAAACACCGTTCTGGGCTGGTCGGGATTCATTCTTATTCTATCGGTCGGAATCAGCAGAACCGATCCCACTTTTGAAACATCCATTGCACCTGTTCCTTTCGGCAAATAGAAGAACCGCCGTTCCTCTGTGATAAAAGCTTATCAGAGAACAGGGCGGTTGTCCAATGTTTTCGGTCGTGCAAAAGCGTGCCGATTTTTTATATTTTTCCGTTATATGAGCGGCTTTTTTGAAATCTGTGCCGAAGGGCGTGGATATTTTGTCGGTGTATGCGATATTTTTTTGACATTCACGAGTGTGCGTTCACCGCCATCGGGCAGCAAAAGTGTATCGGTTTTCTGCACCTCGCCGCCGAGAATGCCTATGGCCTTTTTAGCATCGGCAAGCTCCTCCATACCTTTTGCACCTTTCATGGCGCAGAACACGCCGCCGACTTTAACAAACGGCAGACAGTATTCGCACAGTACATTCATCGCCGCCACCGCACGGGACACTGCAAAATCATAGCTCTCACGCATATCGCCATGCCCTGCCTCTTCGGCTCGGGCGTGAACTATATCAGCTTGAAGTCCGAGCTTTTCAACGCTCTCCGAGACAAAGGCGAGCTTTTTCTGCGTGGAATCGAGCATTGTCAACTTTATCTCGGGTCTTGCGATGAGCAGAGGTATGCCGGGAAAACCGCCGCCGGTTCCGACATCAATAACCTTTGCCCCGGGTGCAAGGTCTATCATTTTAAGTGCAGTCAGGCTGTCGGCAAAATGCTTTACCGCTATCCCCTCCGGGTCGGTTATTGCGGTGAGATTGAGCACCTTATTTTTTTCAACCAGCAGGTTTGCGAAAAGCTCAAAGCGTTCGAGTGCCTGTGCGTCTATTTCAATATCAAGCTCATGGCAGAGTTCGTTCAATCTGTTTTTGTCAATCATTTTCTGTTCTCCCTCTCAAGATGAATCAGCAATACCGAAATGTCCGCAGGGCTGACTCCCGAAATTCTCGATGCCTGACCGACATTCTCGGGGCGTATCTTTGAAAGCTTCTCAACTGCCTCAAGTCTCAGTCCGCCGAGTGCGGCATAGTCTATGTCCTCGGGTATGCGTTTGACTTCAAGGCGGCGCATCTCATCCACCTGTGCCTGCTGACGCTTGATATATCCCTCATATTTTATGTCTATCTCAACCTGCTCGAAAATCTCGCTCGGGCAGTCGGGTCTGGTCGTGTCAAACGGTGTGAGCATTTTATAATCAGCCTGCGGCCGTCTGAGCAGCTCGGCAAGTCTTATTCCACCGTCTATCGGCGATGTTTCACGTGAAACAAGTATTTCGTTTAACTCTTTGCTTGCGTGTATAGTCGTGGTTTCGGCACGGTGTTTTTCCTGTGCTATCAGTTCAAGCTTGTGGCAAAATGCCTCATACCGTTCCTCGGATACAAGTCCTATTTCATATCCGGTGGGGGTCAATCGGCGGTCGGCGTTATCCTGTCTCAAAAGCAGACGGTATTCCGAACGGGAGGTCATCATTCTGTACGGGTCGGAACAGCCCTTTGTCACAAGGTCGTCAATGAGTGTTCCGATATAGGAGCTAGCTCTGTCAAGTTCAAGCGACGACTTACCCTGCACTTTGCGTGCGGCGTTGATACCTGCAATAAGTCCCTGCGCCGCAGCCTCCTCATATCCGCTCGAACCGTTGAACTGACCTGCACCGAAAAGTCCGTTGAATCCGTTGAACTCAAGACTGCGCTTGAGCGACAGCGGATCTATGCAGTCATACTCTATGGCATAAGCGGTACGCATAACCTCGCAATGCTCAAGTCCGGGAATGGTGTGCAGAAATTCGAGCTGAACATCCTCAGGCAAGGACGAAGAAAGTCCCTGCAAATACATCTCCTGCGTATTCTCGCCGCACGGCTCAATGAAAATCTGGTGTCTCTCCTTTTCCGAGAAACGCACTATCTTGTCCTCGATGCTCGGACAATAGCGAGGGCCTACGCCGTCTATCTTGCCCGAATACAGCGGCGAGCGGTGGAGGTTCGAAAGAATGACATTCTTTGTGTCCGCACCTGTATATGTTATATAGCACTCCTGCTTATTCTCAACCTTGTACTTGCCGCCAAACGAAAACGGCACAATGTCCTCGTCACCCATCTGCTTTTCGAGCACATCGAAGTTGACACTGCGGCGATTGACTCTGGCAGGTGTACCTGTCTTGAATCTGCGAAGCGGCAGGCCGAGAGACTTGAGAGACTTTGAAAGCTCAGTGGCGGGGAACATTCCATCCGGGCCGCTCTCATAAGAGACATCGCCTATATAAACTCTGCCGCCGAGGAAAGTGCCGGTTGCAAGCACTACGCACTTTGCACGGTAAACAGCCTCGAGCCGAGTTGTCAGCACCCACTCACCGTCCTCACGGTGAATATCAACTATTTCAGCCTGACGCAGAATAAGATTCTCCTGTTCCTCAAGCGTCCGTTTCATATATTCGCTGTACGCACGCCTGTCTATCTGTGCACGGGGACTGTGAACAGCCGGGCCTTTGCCAAGGTTGAGCATACGCATTTGCAGAGTATTGGCATCTGCCGCCACGCCCATCTCGCCGCCAAGTGCATCTATCTCACGCACAAGATGTCCTTTTGAAGTTCCGCCGATAGACGGATTGCACGGCATATTACCGACCCAGTCGAGATTGACAGTGAACACCACAGTTTCACACCCGAGGCGTGCCGAAGCAAGCCCTGCCTCGATTCCGGCATGACCTGCACCGATAACGGCAACATCTGTTCTTCCTGCATCGTATTTCATTTCGATTCAGTTCCCCTTACGGATAAAATTTATGTTAGTTCCAGTTTGGAAATATGGTTACAAATATAAAAATATTAAGCGTGTTATTGTGAAAATAGAATTTGTTTCAGCCGTGTGCCACTTGTGGGTGGTACGATCTCCTACCGTAGGGACAACCCTTACGGTTGTCCGTTGTCGGCGTAAGCGACAAATTTAGTTTGAGATGATGGGTACAGTGGACAGAGGCAAGCCCTGTACCTACGAGAGCGCAAAAATTTTGCCGTAGGGACAACCCTTGCGGTTGTCTGTTGTCGGAGTAGGCGACATAAAGCGTAAAGTAACTGACAAAAGCGTGTCAAGGACGAGCAAACGGCTGTCAACCCCTCTCAGTCACCTACGGTGACAGCTCTCCCAAAGGGCGAGCCGAGATTGTGGACGCTTTGTCACATACTCATTTTACGGCATCTGCCATTTGTGGTGTGTGGTTTTCCCCTGCCTCACTCATAACAAGGAGCGTTAGGTTTGTGCGACAAATTTAGTTTGAGATGATGGGTATAGCGGACAGGGGCAAGCCCTGTCCCTACGGGTAGATTGTGCTTTTGCAGAGGTACGGTTGTCCGTTGTCGGAGTAGGCAACACGAAATCAGACAAAGTAAAATAAACAAATCCGACCTGCCATATCTCAAGTGTACTGCTTATCCGCTTTACTTGCCCACGCAGAACTGTGCGAATACTTCATTTACGACCGCTTCGCTCGCTCTTTCGCCTGTCAGCTCAAGCAGAGCGTCAACTGCACAGTCGGCGCAGACATTCACCGCATCGAGCGTAACTCCGCTTTGGAGTGCGGCTTTTGCCTCAACAATACTGTCAAGTGCTCTTTGACAGCAGGCACGCTGTCTCTCGCTTGTAAGAGCCGCCGCAGACGGGTCAAACTCGGCAGTACCGAGCACATCCGAGAGCACCCTCTCAAAATCCTCACTGCCGCTTGCGGTCTTTGCCGAAAGCTCAACATATGCATCGAAATTATTTTTGATATATTCGGTATCGCAAACCGTTTCAAGGTCGCTCTTGTTTACAACTGCGAGACAGCGTTTACCTTTGCAGAAGTTCACTATCTCCATATCCTCGTCGGTCAGCGGCTGTGCTCCGTCAAAAACGGCAATTATCAGCTCTGCTCTCGTCAGGCGTTTTTTCGCAAGTGCCACACCGATACTTTCAACTTCATTGTCAGTCGTGCGTATTCCTGCGGTGTCCGCAAGGTGCAAGAGATTTTCCCCCACCCTGACAGTCTGTTCGACAATATCTCTCGTCGTCCCGGGGACAGCGGTAACTATCGAACGCTCGTATCCGCTGAGCAGATTCATCAGCGTGGACTTGCCGACATTCGGTCTGCCGACAATAACCGTATCAACGCCCTGGGTAATCGCCCTGCCGTTTTCAAATCCGTTTATCAACTTTTGAAGCTCGGACTGTGCAGATGAGAAAACCGCATCAAGCTCATCCGTGGAAAGCTCGTCAATATCCTCATCGGGATAATCGACCCATGCACTCAAATGAGCGCATATATTTATTATACTGTGGGCGACCTCGGACACTCTGCCACTGAGTCTGCCCTCGAGCGTGTTGAAAGCGGCAGATGCCGCCTGCTCTCCCTGTGCCGATATGAGTGACATAACGCTTTCCGCTTTTGCGAGGTCTATGCGTCCGTTGAGGAAAGCCCGTTTTGTAAATTCGCCCGGGCCTGCCGGTTGCGCCCCTGCCGATAATACTGCTCTGAGCACACGGCGAACTATATACACGCCACCGTGGCAGGACAGCTCAACCGTGTCCTCGCCCGTATAACTTTTCGGTGCACGGAAAACAAGGGCAATCGCTTCGTCAATCGGTTCGCCGTTGAGACTGACCGTGCCGAAATGTGCCGAATAGCCTGCCGCCTCACTCAGCGGCTTGCCCGAGACAGCAGAAAAAACTCTGTCGGCAACTGCGATTGCATCGCCGCCTGAAATTCTGACTATTCCTATTCCCCCTGCGGCGTTGGGAGTTGCTATTGCCGCAACAGTGCTTTGCTCCATACGGTTCACCTCTTTCATATCCTTTTATTATATATCCTATCCCTTGATTTTTCCACCCATAAAGACTATAATTTTATAAAATATGGGTGAGCACCTACCGACAGTCAGGCTAACTGCTGTCGGATTTTTTATTTTCGAGAGGATTTTATATGAATTTATACCGGCCGATATTTCTGATCGTCCTGTCAAATGTGTTTTATCACATCTGCTCAAAATCGACACCGGAAAATCTAAATCCGTTCGCATCGCTGACTGTAACATATCTCGTCGGTGCGGCGGTATCCGCATTACTGTTTTTCCTGCTCAGCCCCGACAAAAATATTTTCACGCAGTGCAGAAACATCAACCGGACTTCCTTTGTCCTCGGCATTGCAATAGTCGGGCTTGAGGCAGGAAGCATATATCTGTACAAGGCAGGGTGGAACATCAGCACGGGACAGATAGTTTGCAGTGCCCTGCTTGCCGTATGTCTTTTGGTCGTCGGGCGAATATTATACCACGAATCCGTGAGTATTACAAAAGTGTCCGGCTTGCTCATATGCCTCGTGGGATTGTTTTTGATAAATATGCAGGTGCGATTCTTCCTTGTGCGAATCGAAATGAATCAGGCTCTCCTGCGTAAGGGGATAGCAATTCATGTTTGACTGTTCTCGTTTTTCTCTATTTTTTCACTCAACCTTTTTGCCGCCTACTCCAACAACGGACAACCGCAAGGGTTGTTCCTGCGATGTGAAACCACACAGGACATAGTGTAATAAGGCAGCGGTGACTTCCCCCTCCAACAAAAAATCGGCAATGGATATCCACTGCCGATTCGCTTTTGGTATTTGATTTTACTTGATGTTAATCTTATGATTCATCAGCCAGCCTGTGCCGAAGAAGAGTCCGACGGAGGCGAGCAGTTCAAAGATAACTCCCGTGATGCCGAAGGAGAGGTTTCCTGCGGACATCTGCTTGCCAACGGAGAAAACAAGTCCATCTGTGCCGGGCGATACGATTATCGGAACATAGTTTGTGAAAACGAAGTTGAGAATCTGAGTGACGATGAATATCGCAAAGAAAACGATTATCGGGCCTGCCGCTCCGAGTTTCTGCATAACCCTTGTGTTGGCAAATGTCAGCGAGAAGAAAAGCTCGGAGATGAGGAACACGAGCTGAATGAACACGGAGAGTACGAGCAAGACGAGGTATCCCTTTATCGCACTCGAGCCGGGCATCTCACGGAACATCGAAATAAGCGTTTTGATAAGCTGAATGTTGTTCTCGCCTATCATTGATGTGATGTAGTCGTAAATCCAAATCATAATGCCGATGCTCACGGCGTAGCTGAGTATCATCCACAAAAA
>CAZFZW010000043.1:0-9316 GCA_964523465.1 uncultured Clostridium sp.
TACAGTAGTTTATATAGACATATAAAACCATTTTTTTATAAAATTGAAAGCTAAATAGTGGTTTAAATTTCGTTACATAAACACAAAATTTCGTCCACGAAGTGGGCGGATTTTTTTACTTATTCACTCTTCACTAAGTTTCGTTAACGGAATTCAGTTATAACTAAGAGTGAATAGGTGGAAGTTGTATAGTAAAAGTGGACACAAAGATGATTGAAAAATTGCAAGTACTTTTTTAACTTTACTGCTGTCCCGAACACTAATTTTCGCATGAGCCGTCGGCTATGGCAAAACAAAAGGTAATTGTAGTGGGTTATTGTAATTTTGTGCTTTTATTGATAGAATATATTTATTAAATGGTGCTCGCCGTGTAAAGGGTAGAATATAGATAAATCTGCCAATAGGAAGATAAAGACAGTACCGTTTTTCACATTCCTTGTTGCGAACCGAAATTTCATCCGCTCCGTGAGCAAAATTTTTGTCTCCAGTCAGGTGGATGCAAAGTGTCGAACGACAGTGCGATTGACAGGCAATGAATGAACGGATATAATTTATGCAGACGATGACTACGGTATATTGCTTAGAAAATAATCGGTAGGGAGAAATGTTATCTTGAACGGCTATTTTATGCATTTTCCACAGGGAAAAACAAAAGCCGTCACTTTTAGCTATGATGACGGTTGCCGTGTGGATTTGCGGCTTGTGGAGATTATAAATGAATACGGTATAAAATGCACGTTTAATATTTCCAGCAAATCTATCGCTGCCGACGACAACGGATTTTATCTCACAAAAGAAGAAATCAAAATGTCCTGATGGGTACGGGTCACGAAATAGCTGTGCATGGAGCTTATCACAAAGCACCGGGAATGACAGACTTAACTGACGGTATTCGTGATGTTCTTGAGTGTCGTTGCGACCTTGAAAGAGCTTTTGGCGGAATAATAAAAGGGATGGCGTATCCGAATTCCGGTATCTGTCATTTTGAAAACGGCAAGGAATATAAGAATGTAAAAGAGTATCTTTCTCATCTGGGTATCGCATATTCACGCTCGCTCGGCGCAGACAATGACGGCTTTTATTTGCCCGAGGATTGGTATAACTGGATACCGACGACGCACCATGACAACCCGAGTGTTATGAATTATATCGATAAATTTATCGCTCTCGATATAAATTCTCTATATTCCGGCGATCAATGGCCTCGCCTTTTTTATCTGTGGGGACATTCATTTGAATACGAGAATAACAATAATTGGGAGAAGCTTCATCAAATATGCACGGCAATTTCCGCTAAAACAGATATTTGGTATGCGACGAACATTGAGATTTTTAATTATACTATGGCATACCGCTCGTTACAATTTAATGTTGACAGAACCCTTGTATACAATCCGACACTGTACTCGGTTTGGTTTCGTGCCGATGGCAAGGATTATGTTGTTCTCTCCGGTGAGACATTGGAAATCGCTTAGGTAGGTATTGGTCACGAGTTTGTGTGCTATATGATGATTTGATAGTGACCGATTCCTTGGTTGTTCGAAATTTTAAAAATAAAAAATAGTTGCAAAGATACACGGTACGATTGTCAGGAGATGCAATCGTAAAAACTGATACGGCGAAAAATTTGTTTTGCAGAATTCATAGTTTTTTGAATTGGCTGCCTATAAGTATTTCTTTGAAAAACGGGTTGTTTTTGTGAGCTTCAAAATATCAAAACCTCGACAATGGCTTTGATATTTCTTGGAAGTGGTTTACGATATACCCCAAAGAATGCGAGCGGCGAGAGCGTGGTAGTGTCCTCGCATTAAAATTGATAATCTTGTTTAAAATGAGGTGTAGATGTGAAGAACTTATACCCTGTTAAACTTATACCTGCCGAAAAAGGCTTTACGGTGTATGTTCCCGATTTTGATATTTACACACAAGGTGAAGATTTGACCGATGCTATCGAAATGGCACGTGACGCAATCGGTTTAATGGGTATTGATATGGAAGACGATGGAAAGGCGTTGCCGATACCTTACAATCTCAACGCAGTGAAAGCAAAGGCAGACGAGATTTTAACGCTTGTAGATGTTGATTTTACGGAATATCGACGTAAAAATGTGAACGGTAAAGAAGGATTGTGCCCTGCGGAGTAGGCTTTAATATACGATGAAAAAGCAAATATTAACTTTTCACAGGTCCTGCATTCGGAGCTCAAGCGAGAATTGAAAGGGAACGGATAAGTAAGTTTAGTGCATATTCGTTCGGTGGTATAATGTTTTTTGTTATCTTATGGGTTCCTTACCGAGAAAATCGCAGCCGTTGTTACATCGTATTGATCTGAATAAATTAAACGGAGCAGACGAAAATTATCCGTCCGCTCCGTTTTGTTATATTCACTTTTTCTTATTTTTGTCGGCTGATTTCTTTTTTCTCTCCGCTTTCGCCTTTTCCTTTTCCTCTTTGGCTTTCTTCTTCGCCTCGATTTCTTTTTGTCTGATTTTAAAAAATACAGCAAGGGCACACGAGAGGATGAGAGCTATAATTATGACGGCACACAGGATTTTCACCGCATCCGAAAAGCTTAACATCTGAGTGCCGGTCGGCATATCGCTCGGCAGGGTGTAGGTCTCCTGCGGCACATCGTAATTGACAGAGGTGCTGTCTGCGGTGGATTTGTCAGAGGTTTTCGTCGAGGAGTTTTTCTTAGATGAACTTGTCTTTGACTTTTTCGATGAGCTTGACTTGCTCGGATTTGATTTTGAGCTTGATTGACTTTTGCTGCTTGAACCGTCGTCGGACTTGTCTGTTGTTGCCGTTGTGCTTGTGTCTATTGCAAACAGCTTCGACGGCACGCCCTCATCGTCAATGACACGCACCTGTATTTCGGGTACTTCGTCATGGCGGTATTTCAAATTGATTATCGCCTCGCACGATGCACCGCTGTCGGTGAAATTCACTTTGTTTTTTACTGCGAAAAGTTGCTCGTCGTATTCGGCATTGCCGAGAATATCGATTTTTATCGGCGGATTGTCATCGAGCATTATTTCAAATGCGACGGGTGATTCCTCGGTTATCGTGATTTTTGAAAAGTCTGTGTTGAGTGCGACATAGAGCGAACCGTCCTCCTGCAATGCGAAATATGTGACAAGCGTACATACGCCGTTTCCGCTGTTTTCGTTGGTGCATTGCACTTCGATATTGCATCCGTTCATTTCGTCGGGGGAGATTATGCCGTCAACGCTTACCGCAAAGGCCGACACTGAATAAAATGCAAAAACGATAACTGCAAACATCAGACATCCTAACGCCCTTGCCACACGATTTGCTGGTTTCATAATTCTCACTCTTTCACAAGCAAAATTCCAAATACAAACTACAAAAAGCATAACATTATTGTGCCTGAATTGCAATATGTTTTGACGGATTTTTTGAAAATTTATCGAAAAATATTGACTTTGCAACTCCTTGACAAAGCAGACGGCTTAGTGCATAATTGAAGTAAATTTGAGGATAAAAGATATAAATCGGAGAATATGCCTATGACAACCAAACAAAAATTAAACAACCTGTCCGTGCCGCAGGGCAGGGTGGATGCGGTGCTTGATACCGATGCTTATAATGAAATCGATGACCAGTTTGCGATTGCGTATATGCTCAAAAACGGCCGTAAAATCAACACACGGGCGATATATGCAGCGCCGTTTTTAAACGAGAATTCTGTCAGTCCCAAGGACGGAATGGAGAAGAGCTACGATGAAATATTGAAGCTGCTTGCGCTAATCGGAGAAAAAGTGTCGGTGTTCAAAGGCTCTGAGAGTTATCTTGCGGACGAACGAACGCCCGTTATCTCTGCGGCAGCGATGGATTTAGCGCAGAGGGTCAAGGGTTATTCGCCCGAAAATCCGCTCTATGTTGTTGCGATAGGTGCCATAACAAATGTCGCTTCGGCAATACTTTTGAATCCCGAGGTGGCACAGAATACGGTTGTCGTCTGGCTGGGTGGTCACGCATTACATTATAAAGATACGAAAGAATTTAATATGTTGCAGGATATTGCGGCGGCGAGAGTTGTTATGCAGAGCGGAGTTCCGTTTGTTCAGCTGCCCTGTATGGGTGTGGTGAACAACTTTTCTGTCTCAAAACCCGAGCTTGAGTATTGGCTCAAGGGCAAAAATGCCATCGCCGATTATCTGAGTGACAACACGATAAAGGCGGCGGACAGCTACGCCGAAGGCAGGGCGTGGACTCGTGTTATATGGGATGTTACGGCGGTTGCGTGGCTGCTCAATGATTCGGACAGGTTTATGGAGTCACGGATAATCCCCACACAGCTTCCGACTTATGACGGATACTATGTGCAGTACGAAAACGAACAACATCCTATGCGTTATGTTTATAATATTAACCGTGACAACCTGATGACAGATCTCTTTGAAAAAATAACAGGCGAGCGATAACCTTGCCAAGAAAAACAATATATCCGACTTTCCTGCGAATCAAACAATGCAGACATACTTCAATCTAAGAATTATGTGATTAGAATAATACAACACCCCAATTACAAAAAATATCTTTTTTTGTCGTTTTTTTCTACGTTTCTGCAAAGTCTATTGACATGAATCGATTCCTGATTGTATACTTGCCATGAAAGTGGAATCAGGAGAAAGATGTTGAGATTCAAGAGATTTTGTAATAAATGTCGTATGACGGATAAGGAGATTGCACAATGAAAAAGACAAAAGTCGTGACAAGGCTGATAGCCATAATTTTGTCTGCGCTTGTGGTAATCCAAGTTGTACCAATGACAACTTTCGCCGAAGCAATAGAAACGGAGAGCGAAAAGCAGGAGATAAGCGGATATTCCACTCAGGTGTCTCAGCAAGAGGAAGAACCGACGGTAATAGGAGAAGATATAGACCGTCGTGACAGCAGCAATGTCAGGTATTTTAAGATGAGCGACGGAACAGTAAAGGCTGCTGTGTACAAAGACCCTGTTCTTTATCAGGATAGTGCCGGTAAGTGGCAGGAGATAGACAATACACTTGAGACATCGAGTGCGGAAAGTGACGAAAATTCAAATTTTGACGGTTACGCAACCAAAAGCAACAAGTTCAGGGTCAAGTTCGCAAAGAATTCAAACCAGAAAAAGCTCGTCAGCGTAGAAATGGACGATTATTCAATCAGCCTTTCGCTGCTTAACGAGGCGAAGAAGAACAATTCGTCAATGAAGCAGGATAAGAAAGGGAAGATTGAAGATCCGACCGCTTCAAGCAAAACCGCACAAAAGATATGCTATGAAAATATACTTCCCGATACGAATATCGAGTACATGGTCAACGGCTCGGGCGTCAAGGAAAATATTGTAATAAAGTCTGCACAGAGCAGTTATCAGTACATCTTCGAGATCGATGTAAAAGATCTCGTGCTCAATCTGGATGATGACGGTTGTATATACGCTAAGGATGTCAACACGGGAGAAACAGTGTTTGTCCTGCCCAAACCGTTTATGATTGATGCGGAATATAAATATTCAAATGATATAAGCTACAGCATCAGCTCGAAGAATAAGAATAAATATGAAATTACCGTAACCGCAGATGCTCAATGGATAAACAGCAGCGACAGAGTATTTCCCGTCACGATTGACCCTGCGATACAAACGGAGCAGTCGAATACGGCGATGGATTCGGTATATGTCGCTTCGGGGAATCCGACCACAAACTATTGGCAGGGTCCAATGATAATGGTTGGCAGAGATTCGTCGGGTGCGGGCAAATGTCAGGGCTTGCTCTGCTTTGATTTGCCATCATTGAACCGTGGAGATGTCGTCATTGATGCACAGCTTTATGCTTATCAGATATATGCGGATGCGTATTCGAGTTCGACACCGGATGCCGCAATAGAAGTACACGCTGTTACGGGCAGTTGGAACAAAAAGACCGTAACATGGAACACCAAGCCGAGCTTTGAGAGTGCGACAGCGGATTTTGAAATTTTAAAGGCAAGTCAGGCGGGCACTGATGTGATTACCCGCAATTGGAATGTTACATCTATTGTAAAACGCTGGTATGAAAACACATCGTTCCCAAATTACGGATTCCTTTTCAGGTCATCGATAGAAAACGCCTCTGCATATAACGATTCGTGCAATTACCTCTGGCTCTACGGCGAGAAATATTCGCAGAGCACGGACGGTTATCCGATCCTGTCCATAACATTCAGGTCAAATAAGGGATTGGAGTCGTATTGGAGTTATACCGATATCAGTGCGGGCAGAGCCGGTACGGCTTCTATCTGCGAGTTTTCGGGCAACCTTGTTTTTACTCACGGTGACACAACCACTCCGGGCAGTAATGCGCCCGTTTCGATTGCACATGTGTTTAATAACTATATGGCAGGGGACAGCTTTGGCACTGTTATGCCGTATAGAGGCCATGGCTGGATGCTCAGCTGTCAGCAACAGCTGTTGCCTTCGTCTAAACTCGGACTTTCGGCAACGGCACAAAAGACATATCCTTATGCCTACATTGACGGCGACGGAACGGAACACTATTTTTATAAAAAAAGTGACGGAACGCTGATTGATGAGGACGGACTGGGCCTTACATTAACCGTGTCAAAGACGAGTGATGACGATTATTACAAAGTTGCGGATGATAACGGGAATGTGATGTGGTTTAATGTCTCGGGCGCACTTGCACGCACGCTTGACAACAACGGCAATCAGATAACCTGCTATTACACTGCCGCAAACAATCCCAGACTTCAGAAGATAACGGACGGAGCAGGACATACCGTGACTGTCACTCCGACATGGGACGATCTGGCGGTACAGAGTATAACAGACAGTGCCGGCAGAGTAACAAGATACAATTGGAGTTCGGGCTTGCTTTTGAGCATAACATATCCGGACGGCGAAACGACGACTTTCACATATGACAGCGACAGAGCGATGACATCTGTTACATCTCCCGATGGATATAAGTTGGAGTTCACATATACCCCTTTGAAAAACGGCAAAAGAGTTTCAAAAGTTGTTGAGAGTGCAAACGGTTCGGCAGGTCAGACGATTACATTTGATTATTCGCAGTATGGTCAGACTGTTATACGCTCCTCCGGCAAGGACGGTGTATTCGGCAACAGCGATGACATTTACACAACGGTGAAATTTGACAGTGCCGGCAGAACTGTCTGTTCGGAAGCCACAAGCAACGGAAAAACTCTTGCGGCTTCGGCGGCAGAGTATACGGCATCAAGTCCGAACAGCACGGCAAGTAATATAAAGCAGCTCAATCGCCTGAGCAAGTCCATGACGGGCGGTCAGTATGTTCGTAATTATCTTCGTGACGGCAGTGCCGATACAAGTACATCGTGGACAAAAGCTCAGTGGAACGGTACTGCGGATTATGATGCGTGGGTTGCTTCCAATTATCAGCTTTACGGTCGATGGAGCTACTATATAAACAGCAAGACTTTTTCAGACGGAGCCGGAGCGAGAGCCTATCAGACACTTGCTTCAGGTCAGTTCAAGGCAGGCACGACCTACACCTTCTCTGCGTGGGTCAAGACGGAGAATATAGTGCCCCGAGATTCGTCTGCTTCATACGGTGCTCAGCTCCTCGCAACATATTGGTTTGCCGACGGTACAACGAAAGATACATTTTCCGATGTTTTGACGGGAACGACCGATTCGAGTATAAATAACGGCTGGCAGCGTCTGTCGGTCACGTTTACAGTGCCGTCAGATGCCACGCAGGTTCGTTGTAATATAATGGTTCGTGATGCCACGGGTAAGGCGTGGTTTGACGGAATGCAGCTTGAAGAGGGAACGAGCGCAAGCCCGTTTAATATGATAAACAATTCCTCGTTTGAGCGGTATTCAAAGGCGTCGAGCGGAGCGTATCTTCCCGAGGATTGGAACGGATATTTGACTGATGCTACGGATTCGGTTGACAATGCTCATTCAAAGGACTCCGGCCATGCGTTCCGATTCGGCAGTCTGCCGACGGTTTCAAAAGAGATGAACCAGCAGATTTATCTCAGCGGAGCCACCGCACAGAACCTTGATGACACATATATCCTCAGCGGCTGGGTTTATGCAAATCCGGTTGGCGGAAGCAATGAAAACAATAAGGTCAGCCTTGCGGCGAAGGTGTTTTACAGTGACGGAACGAGCTGTTTGAAGTGGTTTAAGTATAACAGCTCTGTTTTGGGGTGGCAGTATATAATCGGCGCATTCACTTTGAGGGACGATGCAAATCCCACGACCGAAAAAACGCCGACTTCGATGAAGATATACATTATCAACTACAGGCAGTCGAACTATTCGTGGTTTGATAATATTCAGCTTGTCAGAGACGAAGCACCGTCATATACTTATGACAAGGACGGCAACCTCATCTCGGTCAAGGCAAACGCCGAGCAGAACTCCTCAATGGAGTATACAAACAATAACCTCACAAAGTCTGTTGATGCCAGGGGATACAGTTATACATATACTTATGACTCGAAGCACAATATGACTCAGGCAACGAGCCAGAGCGGAACAAAATATATTTATACTTATGACTCAAAAGGCAACCCGACCGCACTCACCGTCAAGGGAAGTGAGACGGTGTATATTGAGACGGGAGCGTCATATACCTCCGACGGAGCATTTGTGTCATCGACAACCGACCAGGACGGACTGACGGAGTCGTATGTCTATGATAATTCCAAGGGCACATTGACCTCGTATACGGACAAAAAGGGCAATGTGACTGACTATGCCTACGATGCCAACACCGATGCCGTGACATCCGTTTCGCAGATACTTTCAAACGGCCAAACCGTGCAGAACAACTATACTTATGACAAGTATCGTCTGAACACAATAACTCACAACGGCTTTAGTTATTCGTTTGTTTATGACAACTTCGGCAATGTCACGCAGACAAAGGTCGGCTCGCAGGTGCTCTGCACAAATACTTACGCAGCGAACAACAGCGGAGAGCTCAAGCGTGTGACATACGGTAACGGAGATTATGTTGACTACGCATATGACGAGTATGGCAACACGACTTCGATATCGCAAAACGGCACTCAGAATTTCACATGGAAATATGATTCGACAGGCAACCTGTATTCGCACGAGGATCTCGTCAACAATCAGCGGTTTCTGTATACTTATGATTCGCTCGGCAGACTTGTCCGCCAGAATGTGGTAAATAACAGCAAAAAGACTGTCTATGCCTCCGAGTACGGCTACGACCTGAACAACAATGTGTCTAAGTTCACCTCATCGGCAGGCGGAGTAACAACTACCGAAAAGTTCGATTACGGCAAG
>CAZFZW010000044.1:0-2558 GCA_964523465.1 uncultured Clostridium sp.
GTATCGTCTATCTGATTTTTAACACTATGTCCTCTTTGGGCTTGAGGAAGAATTTGATGAACCAATCGGGTTTATGTCCGTCGTCGGCCGAGACATTTGAGCACGCTGTTCGGAGGTTATCGTTGTCCGGCAGAGCGGTTATAACAGTCGGGCCGTCCGCTCCGCCGATTATGCCTATTGCCGCCGCACCGTTTTTCTGCGACAATGTACCGTGTATATTTCCCCTCGGGGAAAGGTCAACCACGGTCATTGCAGACTTCGTAATTTCTGGTGAAACGGTGTAGGTCATCATAAAAAATCGGGCATTGCCGTCGCCCTCATCAGACAAGTGCCACTGCTCTTTTTCAACACTCTCCACAGTCAAAGTATACTGTCTGCCGTCTATGGGGCAAACAAAATCCACCTTGTCGCCTGCTTTTTCTGCGGTAAAATGTATTCCGGGCACGGGTATTCTGTCCGCTTTGAGCATCAGCGAAAGATTGGAGACTCTACGGTACTTTTGTTTTGTAGGCAAGCTTGCTCGGATTCTCAACCAATAACAGTTCTTATCAAGCCCATAGTAATCTACCGCTTTATTTATATCGCTGTCGCAGTCGGTGTCGAGCGGCGAAAAGCACTCACTTGACGAAAAAGCCCAGCGAATAGCCTCGCCGTTTATATTCGCATAGGCTTTAATATCCTCGTTGAGCGGATTTTCTCTTTCGATATTCATCCGCATTTCTTCGGAAAAGCTCTCTTCGTCGCCGTTTTCGTCAAGGCCGTATTTCTCCGTAAAACGGTCAAACTCATGCGGCTCGACTTTTTTGAACAGCTCAACCACAAGACCTTTGCGGCAGAGATATACGCTCGGCACAATCCATTTGCCGCCGCCCCAATAAAAGCGGCAGTTCACCTCTATCTCCCTGCCGGCACGACCGACAGATTTGCGGTCATAAAACACCCTGTAAGCTTTCATATTTTCACCCGACTTTAAAATCCCCTCCGAGTGGAGGGGATAATTTTATTTTCAGCCGCCGATTTTCTCTTTGCCGCCCATATAGGGTCTGAGTGCCTCGGGGATATTTACGCTGCCGTCGGCGTTGAGATTGTTCTCAAGGAATGCGATAAGCATTCTCGGCGGAGCGACAACGGTGTTGTTGAGCGTATGGGCAAAGTGCTTACCGTCCTTGCCGTTTACTCTTATCTTGAGTCTGCGTGCCTGTGCATCGCCAAGGTTGGAGCATGAGCCGACCTCGAAATACTTCTTCTGTCTGGGAGACCACGCCTCAACATCTATGGACTTAACCTTGAGGTCTGCAAGGTCGCCCGAGCAGCACTCGAGAGTACGCACGGGAATATCGAGTGTGCGGAAGAAGTCAACGGTGTTCTGCCAGAGCTTATCAAACCACATCTTGCTCTCCTCCGGCTCGCAGACGACTATCATCTCCTGCTTCTCGAACTGATGGATACGATAAACACCTCTCTCCTCAATACCGTGAGCACCCTTCTCCTTGCGGAAGCAGGGAGAATAGCTTGTGAGGGTCAGCGGCAGAGTTTCGGGCTGGATTATAGTGTCAATGAACTTGCCTATCATCGAGTGCTCGCTGGTGCCGATGAGATAGAGATCCTCGCCCTCTATTTTATACATCATGGCATCCATCTCGGCAAAGCTCATAACGCCTGTGACAACATCACTGCGAATCATATAGGGCGGTACGCAATAAGTGAAGCCTCTGTCTATCATAAAATCACGGGCATAGGAGATAACTGCGGAATGAAGTCTCGCAATATCGCCCATAAGATAATAGAAGCCGTTGCCTGCAACTTTTCTCGCAGAGTCAAGGTCTATGCCGCTCATCTTCTCCATTATCTCAGTGTGATAGGGAACCTCGAAGTCAGGTACGACCGGCTCGCCGTAACGCTGAATTTCAACATTCTCGCTGTCGTCACGGCCGATGGGCACGGACGGGTCGATGATGTTCGGAATGACCATCATTATTTTCTTTATCTTCTCGCCAAGCTCCTCCTCGAGCTTTTCAAGCTCCGCAAGGCGTGCGGCATTTGCGCTGACCTGTGCCTTGACCTGCTCGGCCTCGTCACGCTTGCCCTGTGCCATGAGTGCGCCTATCTGTTTTGAAAGGCGGTTACGGCTGCCGCGAAGCTCATCTGCCTCGCCCTTTGCGGCACGGCTCAGACGGTCAAGTTCGATAACCTCATCAACAAGCGGAAGCTTCTTGTCCTGAAATTTCTTTTTGATGTTCTCCTTAACTATGTCGGGATTCTCCCTGACAAACTTGAGATCTAACATTTTATTCTCCTCCTGCAATTATTTACTAAAAAACACCCTCAAGGCAGCTCAAACTGCCTCAAGGGTGCGGATAAGCACGGTACCACCTTGGTTTTTCACTCGCAGTCCTTAACGGGGACTAAACGGCAGAACTCATCGCCCTGCGGCTCGAAAGCGGAAAAGACCCTGCGGACGAAAGAAACTCACAGCAAATGTTTCTCTCTCTGATCGTCCCTGAAGGTCTGTGTTCTTCGTCACAGCCTTTTGAATATAGAAGTATTATATACCGCAG
>CAZFZW010000044.1:2658-9300 GCA_964523465.1 uncultured Clostridium sp.
ACCCTCTTCTGAGAGCCATGACCTTTTCATAAGGTCGGGAATATTATATCACAGTCGGCCACGCAGTCAAGCCTTTTTGCCTATTTCCGCAACAGCCGCCGGGACGAATTTAGCCGCCGAAACTTCCGGTACACCGACAACGATATTGTCGCAATGGTTGACGGGAATCAGCACACGGCGTGCGTTGCTCTGCCCGACTGCCATTGCCATCTTCGGCGTTATCTCACCCAAAAGCGCATCGGCTATGACTATGCCTATCGGCCCTGCAATGACATCCGCCTTACGGCACGCCACGCACACGGCATTTTCACCCGTTGCGGCAAAGTCCGCACCTGCCTTGAGCATGGCCGCCGTGGCAACGGTGTTGGTTCCCACCGCAGTCACGGTAAAGTCGGGATATTCTTTTTTTATCTCGTCAACGAGCAGCCTGCCTATTCCGCCGCCCTGACCGTCAATTACAAGTACATTCATAATCCACCGTTAGACCGATTCAAACATATCGCCGCCGACTCCACAATTTTCACAGCGGTCGGGGGCGGTCTCGCCCTCTATCTCAAAGCCGCAGATGGAACAGCGCATACGGGCAATTCCGTCTTTCTTTGCCTTGAAAAGCTCCTGAGGTGCGTTGCACTTGGGGCATTTTTCGGGAGCATTTTCTCCCTTAACCTCAAGTCCGCATACCGTGCAGACAAAGGTTCTGCTGAGTGCCGGACGCTTTTCCTCTATCAGCTCACCGCCGACCCCGCAGTTTTCACAGCGGTCGGGCGCAGTGGCACACTCGTGGACATATCCGCAGATAGTACACACAAAAACAGGCTTTTTTCTCTCTTCCTTCTTCTCCTCAACAGGCTGTGACAGCACTGTGGGAGCCGAGCATTTTGGGCATTTTTCGACATCTGCATCAAACACACAGCCGCACACCGTACAGCGAATCCTCTTGCCGTCTGTTCCCTCTTTGCTCACCGAATCACTCCGTTTCAATAGTATGGTAACATTTTATCATTAAACAAGGATAAAAGTCAAGGCAAACAGCCGACACACGCACTTGCAATATGCCACACAAAATGTTATATTAGTATTCGGAATATATAAAGGGGTTGGCAAACGATGACTGAAATCAAATTTTTCCTTTACCGTCTGACCGCTGTGGTCATTGCACTGTGCGAGCTTTGCCTGCCGTGCCTCGGTAAAAAGTTTTGCTGCGTTGACCCGTCATCGGGTACGGTGAGCATAATTTCGGAAAATTCGTGGGCACCCAGAGTGTTTGCCGATGATGACGGCACTCTGCTCGCAGGGTATGAGAAAAACAGTTGCATTTTCACTTCTGTGAGCATGGACGGCGGACAGACATGGCAAAATCACACTCTCGCCGCATCAATAGACGGACTGAGCTGTGCCAACATAAACTTTTACAAAATCGGTGATACAGTATATTTGGCATACAGGGCAACGGGGACTTTGTCCGACGGCAGTTTTTACAGCTCGCTTAGAGTATCACAAAGCCGTGACGGTGGGCTTTCGTGGTCAACGCATTCGCTCATTTGCGAAAACAGCGAACCCGACGGCAGATTCAAGGGCGTATGGGAGCCGTTTTTGTATGAAATAGGTGGAAGTCTTGTCTGCTTTTACGCAAACGACAGCTCGTGCATCACAGACTATTATCAAAACATCGAAATGCGTACTTTTGACGGCGAAAACTGGAGCGAGCCTAATACGGTTTCCGACGGCAAGGCTCACGATTCACGGGACGGTATGCCCGTTTTGCTCAGGCTCTCCTGTGGGAAATATGTACTTGCAATCGAGAGCACGAAATACAGGGAGACCTATCCGTTTGTAATACAGCTTTTGTACTCCTGCGACGGCATAAACTGGAGCGAGCCGAGGGACGCATACATTCCCTCAACCGAAGGCTCAAAAGCCGGTGCGCCCGGCATATCGGAGACCGCCGACGGGCGGCTGATAATAACTTTCCAGACAGACGAGGACAAGGATGAAAAGGGCGACAGCGTATCAGTCGCAAAAATGATAACGGCAAAAACGCATCTGCTGTGTCTCATCAATCCCGGCACATTCTCAAAGTCCAAAGAGATATTCCCCGAGGAATACTCCCACCATTCAACCTGGGGCAGCATTTACTCGGACGGCACTTTTGTCTACTATACCGCAGGAACTTCGGGCGGTGCGACAGTCAATAAAATTCCACTGTAATCAAAAAACAGCCCTCCGCACATCACAGTGCGGAGGGCTTTCTCAATATTGTCGTCTTATTCGATACCGAATTTTTCACGGATAACTGCCCGTATCTCGGGATAAGGCGTGACGGGCGGCTGATTCTCAAAATACTCGCCGACGTGCTTTTCCATCCAAATCATACCGTACCAGCGGTTGAATTTATAAGCGCATTTTTTAAACTCGCCCACCTGCCTATAGCCGAGATGAGCGTGAAACTCGGCGCTGTTCCTGTTCAGGTACTCATCCTCCGTTTCGGGATAAGCTATACAGGCGTTCATATTCGTGAACCCCTGCTCACGCAGAACATTTTCAAGTGCATCGTGCAGCTTTCGTCCGAGTCCCCTGCCCTTTGCGGCGGAATCGAGATATATCGAGGTCTCCACCGACCAGTCATATGCAGGGCGTGTGTGCAGCGGCCCTGCGTAGGCATAGCCGACGATAACACCGTCCGACTCGATAACGAGATAAGGGAATCTGACAAGAGTGTTCTCGATTCTTCTCTTAAACTCGCTCTCGCTCGGCACTTCGTATTCATAAGTTATCGCCGTGTTTTTGACATACGGAGCGTAAATTTCGATCAGTCTTGCCGCATCGTCAGTCGTTGCGGTGCGAATTTTTTCAGGCATCTGCTTTCTCTCCGCTCTCCGACTTCTTGGCCTCCAGCTTTTTCATCGCTTTGTTGAAATGCACGGAGAAAAGAATCGCCGTGAATGTTATCGCTATGACATCGGCAACAGGCTCTGCCATATAGACACCCATAACCTTGTCGGAAATTATCTGCGGCATAATGTATATCAGCGGAATAAGCAGTACGAATTTACGCACAACGGCAACGGCTATTGAGCAGCCTGCACTGCCTATCGACACAAATGCCATCTGGCACGACATCTGTATTCCGAACAGGCAAAGTACTGCACAGTAAATTCTCAAAGCGTTTGTCGTAAATGTTATCAGCTCGACATCGGAGCAGAACAGCTTTGCGAATCCCTGCGGGAATATCATAATCGCCGCCCAGAGCACGCACGAATATATCAGACAAACTTTCAAAAGGAGCTTGAAGGTCTTCTTGACCCTGTCGCCGTTTCCTGCGCCGTAGTTGTAGCTGAGTATCGGCTGTGCGCCCTGAGAAATTCCCTGGAGCGGAAGCATTGCAAACTGCATAACACTTGTGAGTATCGTCATTGCACCGACTGCGACATCTCCGCCATACTTGAGCAGAGACGAGTTAAAGCAAACGGAAATCACGCTCTCGCTCGCCTGCATAATAAATGTTGCAAGTCCGAGTGCGAGGCACGGGAGAATGAGCTTGGGGGACGAGAAGAAGTTCTTTACTCTCAGCTTCAAGAGTGTCTTTTTGCCGAAGAGGAACAGTACTACCCAAACACAGGAGATGCACTGTGAGATAACGGTTGCGAGAGCCGCACCCTTAACGCCCATATTAAGTCCGAAGATAAATATCGGGTCAAGCACGATATTTGATACTGCGCCTATCATCACCGTCACCATGCTGATGTTGGTAAAGCCCTGTGCCGTAATAAACGCATTCATACCGAGTGTCAACTGCACGAACACCGTACCGATAGCATAGATGCTCATATAATCGGTTGCGTAGCCGATAGTGTTCTCGCTTGCGCCGAACACAAGAAGAAGATCACGACCCCAAACGAGCAGCACTGCGGTGAGCACTGCGGAAATGCCTATCTGCATTGCAAAGCAACCGCCGAGAATCTTCTCTGCCGAATCATTGTCGCCCTTGCCCATTGCTATTGAAGCACGGGGTGCGCCGCCTGCGCTGACAAAAGCGGCAAACGCCGAGATTATCATAATAACAGGCAAACATACACCAACGCCCGTGAGTGCAAGACTGCCGTCGCCGGGCATATGTCCGATATAAATTCGGTCAACTATGTTATAGAGCATATTGACAATCTGCGCTATAACCGTCGGCACAGCCAGTTTAAGCAGCAGCTTGCCTACCGGCTGAGTGCCGAGAAATTCCTTATCTTTTTCCATTTGACTCACCCTTTGTATTTTTTTCGCCGTGCGATATGCGGCGTAAATTTTCATCGAAAACCTCGAAGCAGTGCATACATTCGTCTATCTCATCCCTGCTGAGTCCATCGGTCAACTGAGAGATGAAGTTCTCCTGATACTCCCGTCCGAGTTCTATCACGCTCTGTGCTTTCTCGGTGCAGACAAGCGAGGTCTTTCGCCTGTCCGACGGCACGGCACGACGCTGTATATATCCGTCCTCCACCAGCTTATCGACATAGAGCGACACAATGCCCGGCTTCAAATTGCGATAAGTGCAGATGTCCTTTGCGGTATCAAGTCCGGGATTGTTGGCGAGAAATAGCAGAATATCCAACGCATTCTGTGCAAGTCCGCTCTGCTCACACAGCGGGCGCATAAGTGAAGTGTACGCACGGTCTATTCGCCTAAAATGTGCCGAAATCTCGGCAGCGGCAAATTTCAACATACAAAAACCCCCGCAACAAAATAGTTCAAAATTGAACAGTTTAATTATATAACTTTTTTGTGGTTTGTCAAGAGCTATTCACGGTAAATCATATTCTACTCAAAAGTGACTTCTCCGTCGGAAGATTTACAGGCAATGAAAAATCCGACCCGTGACTTAAAATCACAGGTCGGATCAACTGTTGTACTAATCGATTTTTAGTTCTTCGCAGCTTTTCTTGCAGCTCTCTCTTCCTTGGAATCGAGCAGACCGAGTTTGAACATCACGAATGCGCCGATTATGGAGGCGATTATGGTGACAAATATCAGTGTGCCGACGCCCATTGTCGAGGCGAAGAGAAGTGTGATAACGCCGACAAGAATCGGGAAGATGGAAATTTTCCAGTGCTGAGAGAAATAGGTTGCCGCAAGAGCACCGAAGAGTGCGGGCAGAACCTGATTGAAAGCAGGAGCGATAAGCTCATTCTCTCTGAGCATGGGAAGTACGGGCTTGAATGCGAGAACACCGACAGCAAGGATAACAGTAGTCGTGATTGCGGAGGATGCGATTGCTATGGTCGAGATGACCTCGCCCTCCTCGGAGTTTGCACGGACACCGGCATTGTGCATGGCGTTAAGTCCGCAGGGCATCTTGAGGTTGGTTATGTTACCGGTAACGAAGCTCAGGTATGTTCCGCCTGCGCCGAGCATGGGAGCATAAGTGAAAACTTCCGCAATACCCGAAATCCAGTAAACGGGGATAACGACCTTCATTGCATCAAAGAGCTTTGAAAACTCAGGCCACGCATTGTAGTGTGCGCTGATAGCAACGGGCACGAACATAAGCGCCGCAATAGCGGTTATTGATGAAATTTTGCCCCAGACATGAATTTTTTCGCTGTAGGGCTTATCAGAATATTTTTTGCTCATTTCATTTCCCTCCTTATCAGCCTCTCCACTCGAGATAAGCAAGGCCCTCGGGGCAGAACTTAGCTATGAGAATAGCAACACCCATTGCGGCAAACATGCTTATCGGCATGGCAAAAGTCTCGAGCCACTTTATCTTGAACTTTTTGCAGATAAAGGTTATAAGGGTCATAAACAGCATCGAAGCAAGGAGAACGCAAACAGACATAAAGCCTGCGCCGTCGCCGAACTCAGCACCGTAAAGGGCGTTTTCGCCGGCCTTACCCGCACCTGCAATAGAGCGTGCGACAAATGCTGCGATAATACCGATGAATGCCGATGCGGAAAGCACATCGGAGAGCTTCGAGTTCTTGTCTGCGACCTTGCCCATAGTCTTCTGAACCTTCTTCATAACGAAGATGATGAGTATCAAAGGCAGGATGCAGCCTATTGTCATAACGAATGCTATTGTCGCAAACACCTTGGGGTCGCTGACATTTTGCGAGAGAGTCTGACCGAACACGCCCAGAGCCGCTTCCGCCGCAACGCTCTCATAAGCGAGGTTGCCGATAACGGAAAGTCTTATCCACGGCAGGACAATGCCCAGTGAGTTTGCGAGGACTATGACGGTCGCAAGAATGGAAATAGCCGGAGCTATTGTGAACACTGTGCTTGAGACGACCGTATTTTTAAGTGTATCTGTTGAAATTCCGAGTTCTTTACCATGTTTCCAAGCTTTGATAAGGAAGAACAGCGACTGTGCGATAACAAAGACGACGACAAAAAGTCCGAGTCCTATCATAAAGCCGTTTTCCTTAAAATTTTCAGGAACAGTCATAAAAACACCTCCACATATTTTTTGTAACGGATACGGTTAGATAATAACATATCCGCCCTCTCCCGTCAAGAAAAGCGGAAATAATCTTCAAAATTTTGTGCAGAGTGAAAGAAAAAAGAGCGAGGATAACCTCGCTCGAAAGTTATTCGATTGGCAGTTCAAACGAAATGCCGCCGATTGTCATATAAATCGATACTTACCTGTTTCTT
>CAZFZW010000045.1:0-3613 GCA_964523465.1 uncultured Clostridium sp.
ACGCTGTTACCGCCCCATGAGCCGCAGCCGAGTGTGAGTGAGGGAGCGAGCTTGAAGTTGTAAAGGTCGCCGATACCGCCGTGAGAGGAGGGGGTGTTTACGAGTATACGGCAGGTTTTCATGCGAGCGGCGAACTCGTCGAGCTTCTCGTGTTCTGTAACTTCGTTGAGATATATCGATGAGGTGTGACCGTAGCCGCCGTCTGCAATGAGCTGTTCTGCCTTGTTAAATGCGTCGTGAATGTTCTCAGCCTTGTACATTGCGAGTACGGGGGAGAGCTTCTCGTGAGCGAATTCCTCCGAAATGTCAACGCTTTCAACTTCGCCGATGATTATCTTTGTTCCCTCGGGAACCTTTACACCTGCAAGCTCGGCGATTCTGTGAGCGGACTGACCGACTATCTTGGCGTTAAGTGCGCCGTTTATAAGAATGGTCTTTCTGACCTTCTCTGTTTCCTCAGGGTCAAGGAAATAGCAGCCTCTTGTGGCAAACTCGGTCTTGACCATGTCATAGACATTTTTGTGGACTATAACGGACTGTTCCGATGCACAGATCATACCGTTGTCGAAGGTCTTGGAGTGGATGATGGAGTTGACTGCAAGAACGATGTCTGCGGTGTCGTCGATTATTGCGGGGGTGTTACCTGCACCGACACCGAGAGCCGGCTTGCCGGAGGAGTAAGCAGCCTTGACCATTCCGGGGCCTCCGGTGGCAAGGATGATGTCTGCCTCTTTCATGACAAGATTGGTCATGTCAAGACTCGGGGTGTCTATCCACTCGATAATGCCCTCGGGAGCACCTGCCTTAACAGCTGCATCGAGAACTATCTTTGCGGCAGCTGCCGTTGACTTCTTGGCACGGGGGTGGGGGCTGATAATTATTGCGTTTCTGGTTTTGAGTGCTATAAGGCACTTGAAGATTGCAGTCGAAGTCGGGTTGGTTGTGGGTATGACTGCGGCGATAACGCCTATGGGCTCGGCTATCTTCTTTACGCCGTAAGCCTTGTCCTCTTCAAGTATACCACAGGTTTTTGTGTTTTTGTAGGCATTGTAGATATATTCTGCGGCGTAGTTGTTCTTTATGACCTTGTCCTCAACAACGCCCATGCCGGTCTCTTCAACGGCCATCTTGGCAAGAGTGATTCTTGCCTGGTTTGCGGCGGTAGCGGCGGCAAGGAAAATCTTATCTACCTGCTCCTGAGTGTAGGTTGAAAACTTCTTCTCGGCCTCTCTGAGTGAAACAAGAGCCTTTTCAAGAGTTTCAACGCTGTCGATTGTCATTCTTTCGTTGTTCATGATTTTTATCCCCTTAAAAGATTTACTGTTTTATCTGTGCTTTCAGGTGTGCGAGCGAAAGTGCCATGTTCTCATATCTTATAGCAACTTCGTCCGGGACTTTGAGCTTGCACGGAGCAAAGCACCATATCGCTTTTATGCCGTTTTGGCAAAGCAGGTCACAAACTTCCTGTGCCGCCTGTGCCGGTACTGCAATAACGCCTATGCTCACGGCGTACTCGTTTAAGTAGTGCGAAAGTCCGCTTGCCGGAAGTATCGGTTTTCCGCTTTGGCTAAGCTCGGTGCTCGTTACGGTCGTATCAAACGCCGCAAGCACGTTAAGCCCGTACTCCGAGAATCCCGAATAATCAAGCAGTGCTCTTCCAAGCTTACCTGCACCGACTATAACTGTTGAACCGTTGCGGCTGTCCGTCAGGGTTTCAAGGCTTTCTATGAGGTCTGTTACCGCATATCCCACTCTCGGCTTTCCTGAACCGCACATTGCGCCTAGATCCTTTCTTACCTGAACCTCGCCGAGATTCAATGCCCGTGCTATGACTGTTGCCGAAACCGTGTCCGTACCCGGCGGTAAGCCTTTTAAGTACTTCAGGTAGACCGGGATACGCCCCAGTGCCGCCCTGGACACATCTGCCGTTTTCATGCTGCACCTCCTGAAAAAAGTATAAGTACACTTCTGACCTATATCATTTTACATCATACGGGTGCGTTTGGGAATTACCTCTTTTGTATATCGATATTAATAATATCGATATACCCGGGTTCTAATTGCGTGATATTGCCTTTTAAGGGAAAATATTCAGTTTTTAATCGTAAATTCGCATTTTACTTCGCTGTCGAGCGACTTCCATGTGAATTTGCTGTTTTCAAATATCATATATCCGTGGTGACTGTTCTCTTTGGGTATGGAGACAGAGCCGGGATTCATATATGTGTAGTTTTCATGCTCGACACATTTCGGAATGTGTGTGTGCCCGTGCAGGAGAATGTCGCCGCACTTTATGGGCGGAAGATTGTTTTCGTTATATATATGCCCGTGTGTGGCGTAGATGAGATTCTTGCCTGTGTCGATTATCGCATAATCGGCGAGAACGGGGAACTCGAGCACCATCTGGTCAACTTCTGCCTCACAGTTGCCTCTGACGCACAGTATCTCGTCTTTCATATCGTTTAGCATGGCGATAACTTCTTTGGGCGCATATCCCTCGGGCAGGTCGTTTCTCGGGCCGTGATAGAGAATGTCTCCGAGCAGGAGCATACGGTCAGCACCCTCACTGCGGTAACAGTCTATCAGTTTGCGGCAGTAGTATGCACTGCCGTGTATATCCGATGCAATAAGCCATTTCATTTTATTTTTCCTCTGTGTTGTCGAATATTTTTCTTTTTGCTTTGACAAGCTGTTCTATGAAAAGCTCGTCAAGTTCGGTCAGCTCATAATCCCTGCGGTGAACAAGAACATCCTTGTATTTCTTTGTGTTCTCGTCGCAGCATTTTTGTATGAGACCGTACCGCTCGAGCAGATCCTGTGGAATCGGGGAGACCCACATGAATGTCTCGGGATTGCGTGAAAGCAATTCAAACTGACTCGCTCTCTCAAACACGAAAATTCTTCGTGTTGAGTTGTCGGGCAATTCCTCTTTTTTTACTTCTGAGAGGGGAAGTGAGGGTACATACGGGTCGGCGTGAGCGATTTCGATATAATCACGCAGGCAGTCGAAAGTAATATCTTCCATATCCGCAAGCGGACTGTCCTTACTCATAATGAGTACATACTGAAATTCCGTTATCAGCTCGGATGTCAGTCCCTTTTCCTCAAAGGTTGACTTGTAATATTTGTCATATCCCTCAGCGTATCTGATTATGCTCAGTTTATACTCGTCCTGGAGTATATTTTTCATTGAGCGCATGGAGTTTGTCTCTTTATAGAACACTTCAACGGGTGTGTCTTTGTCGAGCAGTTTTGAAAACTCGGCAAATGCGTCTGTTATATAGCTTGCTCTCGGAACGGATATGGAAAACTTTTTCTTTTCAGTTGAGCCTTTGCTGAAAAGAGCCTCAACAGTGTCCACCTGCCTGAGAATGGAACGAGCGTATCTGACAAAAACTTCACCGTCGGGAGTCAGCTCCATACCTTTTGCACTGCGGTCGAAAATGGTAACTCCGAGACCCGATTCGAGTTCTTTTATCGCACGGCTGAGATTCGGCTGGCTGACATACAGTTTTTCCGAAGCTTTGTTTATCGAGCCCGTCTCCGCAATTTCAACTGCGTATTTTAAATGTGCGAGATTCATATGTGACCTCCGTCTGCCGCTTGGGGATAT
>CAZFZW010000045.1:3713-9243 GCA_964523465.1 uncultured Clostridium sp.
GCTTGGGGATATACTATATATTATAATAACATAACTTCGGCGTAAAATCTATAGTATTGCAACAAGTAATGGGCGATTTTTGTAAAAATACCTGAATTAAAAAACATCCGTACAGTGGTGTACGGATGCTGTGTTTATACGGTTGCGGCAGTTTCTGTGTCTGATTGAGCATTGTTTATGAACATCGGGTTTTCGGGAGAGAAAATCGTGATGGCGTTGCTGTCAACCTTGAGGGAGATGTCACGACATTCGCCGCCATATTCACCGTCGAGAGTCCAGGTTTCGGCTTCGTCAAATGTCATCTTGATGTCTGATGCTTTCAGGTACAGAAGAGTGTCACCGTCATAGTCACGCTTCATTATCTTTCTGAGCATTGCAAACGCCGAGAGGGGATTTGCAAGCTTGCGAACGAGCAGAAGTTCAAACTTGCCGTCATTTAGCTTGACATCGTTTTTGTCGTATTTGAAAAGTCCCGCAACGGAGGTGGAGTTTGAGAACGCACCGAAATAAAAATCATCTTCAAGTACGTTGCCGTCATATTCGATTTTTATGTGCCTCGGCTTTACATCTTTGAGTGCGGGTATAATGTGAAGAATAAATCCGTTTATTATATAGGCACTGTAGCCGAGCATATTTTTCATCTTCTGCGGCGTGCTGTAGGAATATGTAGTGCCCGGGCCGAAGCAGGCGACATATGAAAAATGCCTGCCGTTGAAACAACCGATGTCGTAACTGTTGGTCTCGCCCGAGGCTATCAGCTCTGCGGCGGCTTTGAGGTCGGTGGGTATGCCGAGCGTCACCGCAAGGTCGTTTGTCGAACCCATCGGAATATATCCTATCGGTTTGTTGCATCCCGATTGCATCAGTCCGTTTATCGTCTCGTTTAATGTGCCGTCGCCTCCGCAGCATATTACGGTGTCATGCTCGGGTGCGAGTGTCTTTGTAATATTTACCGCATCACCGCGGCAGGTTGTGTATTTAATGGTAAAATCAAACACTCCGTCGGGGAACGCCTTGACTATCTCGTCGAGATTTTTACGGCTTGCGTTTCTTCCGGCACATGGGTTTATTATTAGCAGTGCTCTTTTTCTTCCTCGCTTTTTTGATATGTCGTTCATGTTTATACCTCCGATTTACCCCATCCTTACAGTGATATGGTAGTCCTTAAAAGTGACAAAAATGTTAACATTAAGCCCAAAAATCTAAAAAAATTCTTAAATATTCCAATATATACCGCAGAAGAATAAAACGATGTGCTATAATCAATAAAAAACTGCGGAGGCATAAAATGATAAAAAATATCCTTTTTGATTTGGATGATACACTCTTTGATTTTCATAAAGCGGAGAAAATAGCACTTTCGAAAACTCTCGCTCATCTCGGCATAAACCCCGATGAGGATACCCTTGCACTTTACAGCAGAATAAATGCGGCTCATTGGAAACGCCTTGAACTCGGAGAACTCGATCGTGACGGAGTGAAAGTCGGTCGTTACCGTGAACTGTTTGAGACTATAGGCGTGCAGGCGGACCCCGTTGCGGCAACTGCTTATTATGAAAGTATGCTCGCAATAGGACATTATTTCATTGACGGTGCTCCCGAATTGCTCGATGAGCTTTACGGCAAATATAGACTTTATATAGTCTCCAACGGTACGGCAAAGGTGCAGGAGGGCAGGATAGGCAGCTCAGGCATAGCAAAGTATATGGAAGAGATTTTTATTTCTCAGCAGGTCGGTGCGGATAAACCGAGCAAAAAGTTTTTTGATATATGCTTTGCCGCTATTCCCGATTTTTCTTCTGATGAAACCGTAATAATCGGAGACAGCCTGACCTCTGATATAAAGGGCGGCATAAATGCGGGGATAACTACGGTGTGGTTTAATCCTCACGGACTTTCAAACAGCGGTGACATAAAGCCTGACTATGAGATTGCCGCTCTTTGTGAAATACCCGAGCTTATTTCTCATATCAGTTCAAATAGCTGATTTATCAAAAAACACAACACAAGTCCCGAGACGGTCGGCAAAAGTGCGGCGAGCAAAGTCCACTTTGTGCTGCCTGTCTCTTTTTTTACGGTTATGAGCGTGGTTGAACACGGCCAATGCAAAAGCATGAAGATTATTACGCACAGTGCTGTGCTTATGTCCCAACCGTTGGCGGTCAGTATATCTCTGAGTACGGCACTGCCTGTTTCTGCAATGGAATCATTTGCGAGATAACCCATGAGCATTATCGGCATGACAGTTTCGTTTGCCGGAAAACCGAGGATGAACGCCATGAGTATAACTCCGTCCATGCCGAACACTTGCGCAATGGGGTCCAGTACGCTTGAACAAAGGGCGAAAATGCTGTGTTCACCGATATATATATTCGCACTCAGCCAGATTATAAGTCCTGCCGGTGCCGCAACCGACGCCGCACGCCCCAAAACGAACAGTGTTCTGTCGAATACGGAGCGTACAATGACTTTGCCCACTTGAGGACTTCTGTAGGGCGGCAACTCCAATATGAATGAAGAACGCATTCCCTTTAGTACTGTTTTGGACAGCAGTGAACAGCTGAAAAATGTCAGCATTACAGACAAAACTATCAGTGCTGTCAGTATTGCCGCGCTCAAAAGTGAGTCGGCAGGCGAATTTATGCCACTTGCGATAAACAGAGATATAAGCGAGATGAGAGTCGGAAATCGTCCGTTGCAGGGGACGAAACTGTTGGTCACGGCCGCAAGTATGCGTTCTCTCGGCGAGTCGATTATCCGACTTCCCGTAACGCCCACGGCATTGCATCCAAGCCCCATGCACATAGTGAGTGCCTGTTTGCCGCACGCACCGGATTTTTTGAAGTTGTGGTCAAGATTGAATGCCGCACGGGGTAGATAACCGAAATCTTCCAAAAGCGTGAAAAGCGGAAAGAATATCGCCATCGGCGGCAGCATTACGGCAACGACCCAACTCAGCACACGGTAAACGCCGTCGATGAGAGCATTTGTCAGCATAGGTGGCGAGTTTATCGCAAACAGCATCCGACGGAGCGTTACGCCGAGAGTATCAAACCATTGTGACAGCAGGGTGGACGGATAGTTTGCCCCGTATACGGTCAGCCAGAGTACCGCAGTGAGCAGTAAAAGCATTGTCAATATTCCTGCTCGACCTGTGAAAATTTTGTCGAGCCGCCTGTCTCTCGTGCTTTGTTGTACTTGAGCTTTAATGCACTTTTTTGCTATGCACTCGGCTTGCATCACGGTGGCACAGGCGATTTTATCTTTTACCTTTTCGTGCGTTAAACCGTAGCGGTTGAGCGTTTCTTCTGCTTCCCTGAGATAACCTTCGTCAATGTTCGTTTTGACTTTTTCGCCCGATAATATACGCAGTGCTTCACGTCTCGGGTGTGTTGAAGTGTCGGAGAGGGCACAGGTCAGTACCGCAGCCGCCTCTTCGATTCCAGATGGGTAGCGTATCGGAGCAAGGAGAGAGGGCGGCGACGAAATAACGCTTTCCACCGCCGCCATAAGCTCGTTTAGTCCATCGCCATTTCTGGCATTTGTGGCTATTACGGGCACACCGAGCAGCGAGGAAAGCTTTTCAGTGTCGATTTTTACGCCCTTGCGTTTGGCTTCATCCATGAGGTTGAGACATACAACCGTTTTGGTCGTCACCTCGATTATCTGTAACACAAGATTCAGACTGCGTTCAAGACATGAGGCGTCGCAAACAGCTATGCAGGCATCCGCTTCGCCGCTTAATATAAAATCTCTTGCCGCCTCTTCTTCGACTGAGTGGGCAAAGAGTGAATATGTTCCCGGCAGGTCTGCTATTATGTAATATCTGCTGTCTTTTTTGTATTCACCGCACGCCGTGGCGACGGTTTTGCCCGTCCAGTTTCCTGTGTGCTGTTTTAGCCCTGTCAGCGCATTGAATACTGTGCTCTTTCCGACGTTCGGATTGCCTGCAAGTGCTATTACAGCACTGTGCGGGCGACTTTTTGGCGGCTCGGTGCGACTGCCCGATGAGCAGAATCGTTTTCGTTTCATATTTTTCTCACCTCACGCTCACTGAGATTTCAGCCGCATCTTCACGCCTTAAAGCGATAACCGCACCTCGAATAAGATATGCCGCCGGGTCGCCCGAAATTGCCTTGCACAGACATTCCACATATGTGCCGTCTATCAGTCCTATATCCTGCATACGGCGGCGGTCTCTACCCGAAAATCCCATACCTCTGACTATCCCACGTTGACCGACATCGAGTTTATCCAAAGAGACAACGCTCATATCATCACCCTTTGTAAAGAGTTTTCATTACCATAATATAACCGTGAGTGAAAACCGTGATTGCCTCAATGTATGAAAAACACATAATTTTTGGGACATATTGCCGAAAAGTAAAATAAAATACATTTTTCTGTGCTATCATACACTCTGTAAATTTGCATTTGGAGGGAAAACCCATGGCAGCAAAAAAGACCGTATTTCTCACCGGCGCATCCGGCAATATGGGCTGGGCAGGCTTTAAAGAGCTTTATAAGAAAAAGGATAAGTTCGATATAGTTCTGCTTCTTCGTGACAGTGAGAAAACAAGAAAGAAATTCGCAAAGTATTTAGATGATCCCTGTGTCAAGTTTGTTTGGGGCGACCTGAAGAACTATGACGATGTTCTTGAGTGCGTTAAGGGTTCGGATTATGTTCTTCATGTCGGCGGTATGGTTTCGCCTTCGGCTGACTACTATCCGACAAAGACCATTCAGACCAACACCTCTGCCGCAAGAAACATAGTCGAGGCTGTTAAGGCTCAGCCCAACAAGGATGAGATAAAGGTCGTTTACATCGGTACTGTTGCCGAGACAGGCGACAGAAACGCTCCTATCCACTGGGCAAGAACCGGTGACCCGATAAAAATCAGCATCTATGATCACTATGCAGTCAGTAAGGTAATCGCAGAGAGCATCTTTGCCGAGTCCGGTCTTAAATATTGGGTATCGCTTCGCCAGTCGGGTATTCTCTATCCCAATATTCTCAAGAACATTGACCCCATCATGTTCCACGTTCCGATAAACGGCGTTCTCGAGTGGGCAACCGTCGAGGATTCCGGTCGCCTGCTTGCCAATGTCTGCGAGGATGATGTCCCCGAGGAGTTCTGGAGAAACTTCTATAACATCGGCAGCGGTAAGGAATACAGAATCACCAACTATGAGTTCGAAGAGCTTCTTCTCGGTACTCTGGGCATCGGCTCTGTCAAGAAGCTGTTCAATGCCAACTGGTTCATTCTCCGCAACTTCCACGGTCAGTGGTATGCGGATTCCGATAAGCTCGAGGAGTACCTGCACTTCAGAGCAAATATTCCTGTCAAGGAGTATTTCAAGCAGATGATGACTCAGGTTGAGTTCTACTACAAGCTCGCTTTCGTCGCAAAGCCGATTGCAGGACTTCTCAAGAACACCTTCATGAAGAAACTTGCAAACACCGAGACTTACGGTACAATGTGGTGGATTGCCAACAATGTCGAGGACAGAATCAGTGCTTACTACGGCA